>JAGQSE010000660.1 GCA_020439725.1 Acidobacteriota bacterium | reverse complement strand
CCGAGACCCTGTTCAATCTCCTGCTCCGACGCACCAGCCCACCGGTGTATTGGAAGGAGGTCCGGGACGCCTGGATCGAGCAAGTCCGGCGCCTGTCCACACCCCGGGAGCTCGCCCGCCTGGCCGAGCGCATGGACCAGCTCCTCGCCGACCGGGCCGGAGAGGAACGCGACCTCGTCTGGGTCGCCCACGAGGTGGTTTCGTGGTCGTTGCTACCCACCATCCTCGAGGGACTGGGAAGACGACGGGCCGCCCCCATCCTCCGCGACCTCGAGATCAAGATCGCCAACAACCTCGACCTGTCGGGCCCGCCGACGGTCGGATTGCGCTTCGCCAGTCTGTGGTCGCAGCTGCGCGCCGGCTGGATCGTCCGGCGCGAGCTTCACGCCCGAGCCAAGGGCCGGCGGCCCCGGCGCCTCGACCTCACCGATCCCATGGTCGACATGCTGCCGCGGCTCGGCGCCGGCCGCGCGGTCCACGCCATCACCGGTCTGTTCACCGCCATCGCCGCGCCCCCCGGATGCGCGGCCTCGGCGCTGATCTATGCGCTCCACTGCTATCCGGAGGCGGGCCAGCGCGTCCGCGACGAGCTCTCCGCGCTCTCCCTCGAGGAGCTCTACCCGAGCCCGACGACCCGCGCGCCGGAGACCTATCGCTTCGTGCGCGAGGTCCTGCGGCTGTGGAGCCCCACTCCCGTCGTCGACCGCCCCGTCCGCAAATCGATCGACCATCCAGGGATCTGCTTGCGAGAGGGCCAGGCGTTCATGCTGAGCTCGGACATCCAGCACCACGACCCGGAACGCTGGCAAAATCCCGACGTCTTCGACCCGGACCGCTGGAACCAGGCGTCGAGGACCGACGAAGCTTCGCGCAAGGCCTACGTCCCCTTCGGCTGGACTCCGCGCCCGTGCATCGGCGCCGGCCTCGCCCTGGGACAGCTGATCCTCTTCGCTCACCTCCTCACCACCCGCTACCACGTCGAGCTCGCCACCCCCGACGACATCGCCATGGCCCAGCCTTCGATGCCGGTGCCGCAGAATCTGCGCGGAACGCTTCGCCGGGTCGCGACCTGACGCTCCGCGAGCCGGTCCTGGAAGCGGAAGACCTCCGCTCCACGCAGCCGTTCTGAGTAGAATCGAGCTCGCTCGGTCCACCACAGCGCCCTGCGCCCCATCGCTATGCGTCGATGGGCAAACCGATCACCCTCGGAGCCGGTTCCGTCGGCAAACCCCGCTTCCGTCTCGCCACGATGATCGATCTCGACCTGGGTCAACTCTTCACCGTCGCCGTAGCGGCGCTTGTCGTAATCGTCGTGCTGGCCGGTCTCGGCCTCGGCCTGGACGTACTGAGGACGGCCCGGCGCATCCGCGCTCGGCTCCTCTCCCTCCCCAGCGATGAGACGCTCCGGCAGCGCCTCACCGGTGCGGCGCGGCGCCTCCGCTGGTCCGGTGAGACGGCGCCCGGGTTGGTCCTGAGCGGCGGAGGCGGCAAGGGTGCCTACGAGATCGGGTGCCTCGAGGCGCTCCGCGACGCGGGCCTCGTCGACTTCTCCGCCATCGCCGGCACCTCGGTGGGTTCGCTCAACGCGGCGCTGGTGGCCGAGGGCGGGCTCGACGCCGCGCGAGCGATCTGGACGACCATCTCGCGGGGCAAGGTGCTGGCCTTCACGCACCCGCTGCGCCGCGGCCTGTGGAGGCTGCCGCTTCTCCCCTTCTACGTCTTCCGGCACCTCCGCGCAGGCCGCGACCGGGTTCCTCCCTCGCTGTGGGAGGCGGCGAGCGTCTACTGGAATACCCGTCGGCACCCGCAGGCCGACCGGCGGAGGCTGGTTCGCGACCTGTGGCCCCTGGTCGAGAAAGGCGTCGCGGCGGGGATGCTGCTCCTCGGCGCCAGCCTCTTCGTCGGCGTCGGTGTGCGACTGGCGCGGCTTGGCGACACCGGGAACGACGCCTTTGGGCGGCTCTCCGAGGTCGTCCTCGGCGGTTGGGGGCTGCTATGGGTCGCGCTCGCCCTGACCATCGCCGCAACGCTCCTGTGGATCGGGTTCGTCCTCCAGGACCGGCGCCTGGCCCGATCCGCATCGCTGGCGTCGAACGACCCGCTCCGCGGTCTTCTCGAGGAGGCTCTCGATGCCGAACGGCTCCTCGGTGGCCCACCGACCTATGTCACCGTGGCCTCGTTGCGCGTCCTCGACCCACCCGACCCTCCACAGCCAACCGGCACCGGCCGCGCGCTCGAGCCGGAGCCGCCCCCTTCAAAACCCACCTCGTCGAGCCCGCCGACGAATCGCTCCCGCCGATGGCTGAGGGAGAACCTCGCCACGGAGCGCGACTTCCCTCTCCCGACCCCACAGCCACCGACCCACGACCGCACGAGGATCGCTCCATCGAAGCCCGAAGGCCGCTGGGCTTCGGGCAGGGTCGCCTACGTCCCCACCTACGTGCGGCTGCAGGACCTGTCTCCGACCGACATCCACCAGCGCATCCTCGACAGCGCTTCGCTACCCGAGGTCTTCCCGCGCCGCGCCTTCGACGGCGGCGACCTCGTCGACGGCGGCGTCGCCGACAACATCCCCCTCCTCCCGCTTCTCCGCGCCGGCCTCCGCGACGCCGTGGTGATCTATCTCGATCGCCGGCAGGGCCTTCGGGACTCCCCCGCCAGGATCCGCCAGCTCGACCGCGAACACCTTGCCGCGAGGCCCTTCGGCGCCGAGCCAAGCCCTCGTCCGGCTCCCCTACCCCCCGTCCAGGCCCACCTGCTCCGCATCGTCCCGTCGGTCCCCCTCGGCTCCATCGTCTCCGGCACCCTCAACTTCACCGCCCACCGCGCGAACCAGCTGATCCGACTCGGCTATGCCGACACGGTGGAGGCGCTCGAGGCGGGGGTGGCGGAGTGGGAGATTTGAGCTGAGGGCGGCTGGCGTTTCGAGTCGCCGAAAACTCCCTCCGCCCGAGGATGGCCGCCTCGTCCTCGCAGGGTTTCAGCACTAGCCGTCCGTTCCGCGGTTCCCCTAGGATTTCGAACTCCAGCATCTCAACGTACCCCACTAGCCCGCCGTGCTGAGGAGAACGATCCGTGAAGAAGAAGGGCAAACTGACCGTCTGGAACGACGAGAAGGGCTACGGCTTCATCTCGCCACCGGGTGGCGGCGACCGGGTCTTCGTGCACATCACCGCCTTCGGTCCAAGGCTCCGGCGGCCGGAGCTCGGCGACGACATCGCGTACTCCCCCACCACCGATTCGGACGGCAGACCCCGCGCCGCCAAAGCTTCGATCGTCGGCGTCAAGGCTCCGGCCAAGCCCAAACGACCCTCCGGTGCGTTCTCGTACCTGTTGACCGCGACGTTTCTCGCGGCCGTCGCCGGAGCGGTCGCTCTCTCCAGGATCCCGCCGCCGATCCTCTTCATCTACCTCGCCCTCAGCGCCTTCACCTTCGCCGCCTACGCCCTAGACAAGCGCGCCGCCAAAACCGGCGACTGGCGCATCAGCGAGAACACCCTCCACCTCCTCGCCCTCGCCGGCGGCTGGCCCGGCGCCCAGATCGCCCAAGGACTCCTCCGTCACAAGACCCAAAAGCAACCCTTCCGAGGCATCTTCTGGGCCACCGTCGTCCTCAACTGCGGGGCCTTCGCGGGATTGTTTACGGCGGAGGGTCAGAGGGTCTGGAGGTTGATCGTCTCGGCGACGCCTTGGGGGTGAGGGTCGGCGCCTGGCCTCGCCCTTCTCGAGTGTTCCACCGCCGCGATGCCCAAGGCGGGCTGGTTACGGCCTGGTAAACTGAGAAAATTAAGCCAATTTGGGGTCGCTCGATATGTCTAGCCGCTTCGTTTCCATGCTCGTCCTCCTAACCCTCGGCGCCCTCGCGCCGGCGGTCCAGGCTCAGGATGACCTCGAGCCTCAGACGATCACCTTCTCGTACGACCAAGCCGACAACCTCACCTCCCGGAGCGAGGGCGTGGACGACGTTGTCACCGTCGAGCCCCTTCCACCGGACGCGTCCGGCCGGAATCGACCGGCGTCCATCGGCGGACTTCCGCTCGCCTGGGATGGCAACGGCAACCTCGTCCAGAAGGGCGATCTGCACTTCGGCTACGACTTCCGCAACCGCCTCACAGAGGTGCGCACCAGCGCCGGCGATCTCCTGGCTTCCTATGCCTACGACTACCGCAACCGAAGAGTCCGCCAGGATCTCGGCACGATGGTGCTCGAAACCCGGTGGATGGACTGGCAGCCGACCGAAACCTATGTTGACGGTGTCTTGAGCGCCCGGCGGACCTACGGCAACTCGCTCGATGAGCTGGTCACCCTGGAGCGCGACCTCGACCTCAACGGCGACTTTGAAACGGTCCTGCACCCCATCTACGACCAGACGGGGAACCTGGCCCTGGTCTCCGGGCAGGACGGAAAGCCGATCGAGAGGTACAGCTACGACCCGTATGGCCAGCAGCGGATCTTCGTCGACGCGATTCGCCCCACGATCGAGCAGGTGCTGGTCGCGGACTCCATGGTCCTGGTCGAGGTCTCGGAAGGAATTCTGCCCGATCCGGTTCTCCAGGGCATTCAGAGCGGCGCTATCGAGCTCCGAGACGTTGCTACGGACACCGCTCTTCCTCTGACTCCCCTCGACCCGGTCGAACACCTCCACCGGGAGCAGCTGGGTTTCTCGCTCGAGACTGCACCGGCAGCTGGCTCCGAGATGCTGCTGTCGTTCGCTCCGGAGACGCTCACCGACTTTTTCCTCAACCGTCCCACAGCGCCCATCGAGATTTCCTTCGCCTGGCCTGCCACGAACGGCCCCGTCTACGACACCCATGCTCCCGAGGTGGTCGAGGTCGCTTACTCCGACTCCGCGCTGAGGGTGACCTTCAGCGAGCTCGTGGATCCGGACACCGCCGCGCCGACCATCCGGGTGGCCAGCATGGTCACGCAGTGGGCGGTCTCCGCCAGCGACCCCTACCAGCTCGTCTCGGCGGCCCCCGTTCCACCAGGAACGCACCCACTGGTCATCACTACGGATCTCACGGACCTCAGCGGCGCCGCGCTCGCCAAGCCCTTCACGCTCACGCTGGCCGTCCCTCCAGAGCCGTCGCTGCAGATCGCCTATCGCAAACCGGACCCGCGCCGTGTCCCGACCAGCGCCGTCGGCAACCTGATCGGCTACCACGGCCTCGATCGCGATCCAGTCACCGGTTTCATCTACATGCGGAACCGCTACTACGACCCGGCCATGGGCCGCTTCATCACCCCCGACCCGCTCGGGTATGTCGATGGGCCGAGTCAGTATGCGTTCGCGAGGAACTCGCCGGTGGTGTTTGGGGATCCGCTGGGGCTCGAGAGTGCAGACATCTCCCGGCGACAGCGGGACCTCAGCGCAATCGGGATCGAGTCGCTCGATGCTCATCGGGCCTCAGCGGCCTTCGGGCGAACCGTGGGGCGGGGCGTGATCCTGGGATCGGGAGCTCGGCTTCAGGCGCTATCCCAACTTCCGGTCGATCTGTTGAAGCAGAACCCAATTGCTCTGACAGCTAGGTTGGGGCTAGCCGGCAGAGATACCCTCCGAGATCTTCTCGAATGCGCTTCCAATCCCGGATACTGCGTCGAAATGGAGGTGAGTCGAGCCTCGAACTATGCATCGAATACCTCGCTAGAACGGAAAGCCTTTGATGCCGGCAGCTTCGGAACAGACTTCGTACTGGCGGCAGTCACCGGTCGCGCAGCTACCGTGGCCGAAGAGGCCGCAGGAGCTGCCAGACTTTTCAGAAGAGTGGAACCGTTTGAGGACGTAGGCTCCAGAATCGTCCCTGGGGAAGTTACCTATCGAACGCCAGCATCCAGGCACCTGGCACAGCGCGTAAGCCAGAATACGCTTGCAAAGGAGCTCAACACCGTCGTCGAACCCGGCGTGGATATGGCCGCAGACGTAGCCGCTATCAACGCCGGTCGGGGGCTTCGCTCCGGTGAGACCTTCCTCATCAACGGCCGCACTTACGGCACTCACGATGGAGTTCTCTTCCCGATTTCTGGACCGGGCTTTCATCAGCTGAGCCGACCATCGTTCAAGGCTCTGGGAGTCTTCAACAAGTTCGGCAACAGCTCTGCAGCCACTGAAATTCTCAACAACATGGGAATCAGTACTCAGGAGCGTGCGGCCGCCCTTAAAGTCTGGGAGCAGCTCCAATGATCTGGGGCGATCTCGTCCTGGACCGGGTCGATAGCAAGGAAGCGCTACGCATCGCGCTGTCGCACGCTTTCGGCATTAACTCTACAGACGTGTGGGTTGTCGATGACGTTGCGGAGATCCCAAGCCCAGGCACCGCGCTCGTAGTTTGCCAGCAGAGTCAGCGCGGAGGCGAGTTCCCCTGGAGGCTCAGTGTGTACACCTTTAGCAACGATCTCACATCGTCTCACATCGAGATCGCTCAGGGCCTAGCCAGAGAACTCGGAGCGCGATGCCTTCTGCCGGATCCGAGCCGGGATCCGTACACGATGCTACTGGTGACGGAGAGCGAAACGAAATCAGTTGATGTTGACGTAGACAAGCTTGACCGGAGAGATGAGTACAGGCTGGCATAGGCCTACCGGACTGCGGAAGCTCGGCACCTATCTGCGACAGGGTGCTCGAGGACGGTCGCCCCGGTGCCGCTTCCAGATCCTGATCAACGAAAATGGCTGACGCTGTGACGGGTTCAGAGACTTGAGCAAGCAGGCATTCACCAGTCAATCAACACGCCAGGGGATTCAATGACCGACACGCTAACCGTCCGAGATGCCTATGCGGCAATGTTCGCTTTTCTTGAGGGGCTCTACCGCCGTACCAAGTCAGACGATCTGGGGACACTGCTCGGAGGAATGAGTTTGTTGGAGGATGGAGGCACCGCTGACCTCGCCTATTGGGCAGAATGGAAAACAGCTATTCGCAAGGCCAAAGCGCAAAAAATCAATCTTGCCCTCGACCTTCGAGATGGTGCCTGACTTTCCCTGTGAACAGTGGGCGGGCTGCTCCTGCGGACAGCGACAGGTACTTGGGGCACCGCTATTTCCCTCACGGATGCAGCGAACGGCCTCAGCGTTCCAACCGTCCACGAACCACCGGCTAGCTCCCATGCCCGTGCCGATCAACCTGCGCTGCTTCGTGCCTTGGGCGCGCCTCCCGACTCCGGGCGGGGTCACCTGAGGCCAGCCTTTCCTTTTGAAATCTTCGGGAGAGCGCTCAGCCATGGCGAGAAGGACAGCGTCTATGGTTAGGATTCTCCCACTGCTGTCCCACAAACTCAGA
>JAGQSE010000659.1:2661-3816 GCA_020439725.1 Acidobacteriota bacterium | reverse complement strand
TCGGCTACATGAGCCAGCGCTTCGCTCTCTACGCCGACCTGACGGTGGCAGAGAACATCGAGCTCTACGGCGGCATCTACGGTCTGACCCGTCGGCACATCCGCGAGAAGACCAAGGCGCTGCTCGATCGCCTCGATCTCAGCCACGCCCGGGACGAGCGCATCGAGCGGCTCCCTCTCGGCTGGCGACAGAAGCTGGCCTTCTCGGTGGCGCTGATCCACGAACCCGAGATCGTCTTCCTCGACGAGCCCACCGGTGGTGTCGATCCGATCACCCGGCGGCAGTTCTGGGATCTGATCTACGAGGCCGCCGAGGAAGGGGTCACCGCCTTCGTCACCACCCACTACATGGACGAGGCCGAGTATTGCGACCGCGTGTCGATCATGGTCGACGGCCGCATCGCCGCCCTGGGCACGCCCCGCGAGCTCAAGGAGACCTACGACGCCGAGTCGATGGACGAGGTCTTCGTCCACCTGGCACGGCCCGAGGCGGCGAAGGGTGGGACACCGACCAAGACCGCCACCGGGGGAGGGAGCTGATCGTGCGCGTCTTCCTCGGTTTCGTCCTCAAGGAGACGTACCATGTGCTCCGCGACCGGCGGACGCTGCTGGTGCTCTTCGGTTTGCCGTTGGTCCAGATGGTGCTCTTCGGCTACGCGTTGCGTAACGAGGTCGAGAACATCTCGACGGCGGTCGTCGACCCCGCTGGCGACGCGGTCTCGCGCCAGGTGCTGTCGGCGCTGGCGGGCTCGCGCTACTTCGACGTCCGCGCCACCCTGCCGAGCTCCGATGTCGCCCGCGACTGGTTGCGCGACGGGCGGGTGCGGCTGGTGGTGGTCCTCGAACCGGACCTCCAGGCGAACCTCGCCGCGGGCTCGGCGGAATACCAGCTGCTGGTCGACGGCAGCGAGCCCAACACCGCGCGGACCATGGTCGCCTACGCCACCGTGCTGCTCCAGACCACCCTTGGCAAGGCCGCGCGGGCCGCGGGCCCTGCGGTACGGGTCGAGCCGGTGGTGCACATGGCCTTCAACCGTGGTCTCGAAAGCGCCTACCTTTTCGTCCCGGGGCTCATGGCGCTGGTGCTGACGCTGGTGTCGGCGCTCATGACCTCGGTGACCATCACCCGTGAGAAGGAGCTGGGCACGATGGAGGT
>JAGQSE010000659.1:2327-2552 GCA_020439725.1 Acidobacteriota bacterium | reverse complement strand
TTCGCCTTTGGTGTGCCGATCCGCGGCAACCTGGCGCTGCTGCTCACCGAGTGCATGTTGTTCACGGTCTGCGCGCTGTCGCTGGGCGTCCTCGTCTCGACCAAGGCGAAAACGCAACAAGCGGCGACCACGGCCTCGATGTCGAGCCTGATGTTCCCGACCATCCTGCTCTCGGGCTTCATCTTTCCCATCGGTAGCATGCCCAAGATCCTGCAGTGGGCGAGC
>JAGQSE010000659.1:0-2246 GCA_020439725.1 Acidobacteriota bacterium | reverse complement strand
GCTGATGACCTGCGCCGTGTTGGTGATCAGTCTGCGGAGCTTCCACATTCGCCTCGAGTGACCCGGAGATCCTCATGCGCGTCCTGACCTTCCTGCTGCAGAAGGAGTTCCGGCAGATCTTCCGCGACAAACAGATCGTCGCGATGATCCTGGCCCTGCCGATCCTCCAGCTCGTGCTGCTCGCCAATGCGGCCACCTTCGAGGTCAAGTCGGCGCGCTTCGCGCTGGTCGATCACGATGGCTCGCCGGCGTCGCGGCTGCTGGTCGACCATTTCACCGCCACCGGCCGCTTCGTGCTCGAGCGCCGCGACGCGTCGCTGGCCAAGGCCACCGAGGCGTTGCGAGAGGGCCAGGTGCGGATGGTGCTCGAGATTCCCCAGGACTTCGCCCAAGACCTCGAGCGTCACAAGAGCTCGTCGGTGCTGCTGGTCTTCGACGCCGTCGACGGCGCTACCGCCGGGGTGCTCAACGGGTACGCGGCCACGGTCCTGAGCCGCTTCCAGACCGACGAGTCCGTCGAGCTTCGCACCCGCGTCGCCGGCGCCCCGACGCCCCCGGACCGGCCGGTGGGCATCCGCGGCCGCGTGTCCTACTGGTTCAACCCGGAGCTCTCGTACCCGGACTACATGGTCCCCGGCATCTTGGTCGAGCTGGTGACCATGGTCGGGCTGCTGCTGTCGGCGCTCAACATCGTGCGTGAAAAGGAGATCGGTACCCTCGAGCAGCTCAACGTGACGCCGATGACCAAGGGCCAGTTCATCGCCGCCAAGTTGATCCCGTTCTGGCTCCTCGGGCTGACCGCGCTGTCGTTTGGTTTGTTGGTCGCCAAGCTCCTCTTCCACGTCCCCTTCCGAGGTAGCCTCCTTTTGGTTTTCGCCATCGCCGCCCTCTATCTGATCGTCATGCTCGGTTTCGGTCTCGCTATCTCGACGGTCAGCGAAACCCAACAACAAGCCACCTTTCTCGCGACCTTCGTACTGATCATCTGCATCCTTCTCTCGGGTCTCTTCACCCCCGCCGAGAGCATGCCCCTCTGGGCCCAACGCCTCACCCTCGCCAATCCCCTCTACCACTTCATCGCCGTCATGCGAAAAGTCCTCCTCCTCGGCACCGGCTTCAACGGTGTCCGCCAACACGTCGCCTTCCTCGCCCTTTTCGGATCGATCATCCTCCCCCTCGCCGCTTGGCGGCATCGGAAGGTTGGGGGGTAGAGGCGATCTCTCTCGTTCCCACGCTCGAGAGTGGGAACGAGGCGTCCCGAAGACCCCCTGCCTGCGGACTCCGCATCTCCCGACTGCGGATTCCGCAGTCTCCTCATGCAGCGGGTAATGGGCCGATTGGTTGGCCCGCGAGGGCCCCAGGACGCCATGGGTGGGGCGAAGGTTAGTCGAAAGCCCCTCAAGGGTGCCGCTAACTCATTTTATTCCAAATAGTTGACCGCGGCGCGCCGGTGCCGGTGCGAGGTCGCGAAGCCGGCCTCGAGGGCGTGGTCTGCGCCCGTGGCACACCCGTTGCTCTAGGGGGCCTCCACGGAGTCGATCGCAGGCTCCACCACGATTTCTCGAGCCCCGCTGGGGGCGCCAAAGGAGGTCAACTTTGAGACACCAAGCCGCTCTGGTTCGTTCGCTGCTGGTGGTGACGTTGCTCGGTTCCGGATGGTCGACGGCGATGGCGCAGGATGCGGCTTCGGAGGCCGACGCGCAGGGCCGGGTACGGTCGCCCAACAACCCGATGGTCACGCTGGCCGAGGTGCAGACGCGCCGGCCGCCGGCGCCGCGGCCGCCTTCGGGAGCCGCCGTGTTTCCGGAAGAGTTTCGCTCCATCGACGGCACCGGCAACAACGCGGAGAACCCCACCTGGGGAAGCACCGGGATCCCCTTCCTGCGGCTGACCACCGCGTCCTATGGCGACGGCGCGTCGAGCCTCGCGGGGCGCAACCTGGCGAGCGCCCGCGCGGTGAGCAACGCCGTGGTGGCGCAGACCGCGAGCACGCCCAACGCTCTCGGCGTCTCGGACTTCGTCTGGCAGTGGGGACAGTTCGTCGATCACGACATCGACCTCACGCCCGAGAGCTCGCCGGCGGAGCCCGCGGATATCGCGGTGCCGAGCGG
The DNA here is from genome assembly GCA_020439725.1 of Acidobacteriota bacterium. GTDB lineage: Bacteria > Acidobacteriota > Thermoanaerobaculia > Multivoradales > JAHZIX01 > JAGQSE01. Next base: position 135 of record JAGQSE010000659.1, on the reverse strand, counting down.
GGACGAGTGGTTCGATCCGTCGGCGACGGGGACGGCGACCATCGCCATGAACCGGAGCCTGTACGAGGACGTCGACGGCGTGCGCCAGCAGATCAACACCATCTCGGCGTTCATCGACGGCTCGAACGTCTACGG
>JAGQSE010000658.1 GCA_020439725.1 Acidobacteriota bacterium | reverse complement strand
CGCCCCGACGTTGTTCATGAACGCCGAGCACAGGGTGACCGCAGCGGTCAGCCACGCCACCTGAGTGCCGACGCCGGCATCCGGTCGCAGCAGCTTGCGCGAGATCAGGTCGACGGCCCCGGAGGCGGCGAGGCCGCGGCTGACCACGAGGATGGCGCCGACGGTGATCACCGCCGGGTGTCCAAAGCCGGCGAAGGCCTCGGAGGCGGGAACGATCCCCGCCAGGGTCAAGACCAGGAGGGCGAGCAGGGCCACCACGTCGTAGCGCCAGCGGGCGCGGACGAAGAGGACCATCGCCAAGGCCAGGACTGCGAAGACGGTGATGCGTTCGGCCATGGCAGCTCTCCGGCGCGCATTCTCTCTCGGCTCTCGACCCCGGCCCAAGGCATTTCTCAGGACCTCGGGTCGGCCCGAAAGCGGCCGCCTCACCGCTCCAGTGTCCTGTTTCTTGCGCGCAGAAGCACTAGATCAATTGTTCCCGCCACTCCGCCGTCACCGGCACGGCGGCGGGAGTTTCGTGTATTTGCCGACAGGAGACATCGTGGGAGACATGGAGTTCAAGACCGTCGGAGTGGTCGGTGCCGGAGTCATGGGTGCCGGCGTCGCGCAGAACCTCGCCCAGTCCGGGGTCGACGTGATCCTGGTCGACATCGCCACCGAGGCCCTCGACAAGGCGACGGCGTCGATCCGCCAGAGCCTGCGCATGCAGGGCTTGTTCAACAAGAGCGGTGGCGGTGCCAAGCCCGCCGAGGTGCTGGCGCGGATCCGCACGACCACCGACTACGACGAGCTAGCAGGCGTCGACTTCCTGATCGAGAACGTCGTCGAGCGCTGGCCGGTCAAGGCGGAGGTCTACCCGAAGATCGACGCCATCTGCCCACCCGAGTGCGTCTTCGCCGTCAACACCTCGTGTATCTCGATCACCAAGGTCGGCTCGCTGACCCGACGCCCTGAGCGCGTGGTGGGCACCCACTTCATGAACCCGGTGCCCTTGAAGCCCGTGGTCGAGGTGATCCGCGGCTTCCACACCACCGACGAGACCCTCGACACGACGCGCCGCCTGCTCGCGGTGATGGGCAAGGAGGGGATCGTCGTCCAGGACCTGCCGGGCTTCGTCTCCAACCGGGTGTTGATGCTGACCATCAACGAAGCGGTGTGGTTGGTCCAGGATCAGGTGGCACCGGCGGAGGACGTCGACCGCCTGTTCAAGACCTGCTTCGGCCACAAGATGGGCCCCCTCGAAACCGGGGACCTGATCGGTCTCGACACCATCCTCGACTCCCTGCTGGTGCTCGAGGAGAGCTATCGCGACAGCAAGTTCCGCCCCTGCCCGCTGCTCCAAAAGATGGTGGACGCCGGGCTCCTGGGCCGCAAGAGCGGCCGGGGCTTCTACGATTATGGAATCTCGGTCTGAGCCGAGAGCGAGGCAGTCATGGACGATCGCAAGCAGAAGATCAAGCTCTTCCTTTCCCGCTTTTTCCGCAACCACGACCTGGCCCACGACGAGGACATCTTCGCCCTAGGCTTCGTCAACTCGCTGCTGGCGATGCAGCTGGTCCAGTTCGTCGAGAAGGAGTTCGGCGTGACGGTCGAGGATGACGACCTCGACCTCGACAACTTCCGCTCCATCGACGCCATCGACCGGCTGGTGGAAGGCAAGCTAGCCCCGACGCCATGAGCACCTTGGCAGCGGTATCCCCTGGGATGCAGGTGGAGCTCGCTCCCGAGCAACGAGAGGCGCAACGGATCTTCCGCGGCTGGGTCGACGAGCATGTCGTACCCCACGCGGAACGTTGGGATCGCGACGGGGCCATCGACCGGTCGCTGATCGACGAGCTGCGCCGCCGGCGCTGGCTCGGCGCTCCGGTGGCCGCCGAGGCGGGCGGTGGCGGGATGGACCTCGTCACCTACGGTCTCTTGACCGAAGAGCTCGGACGCGGCTGCTCGTCGGTGCGATCGCTCTTGACCGTCCACGACATGGCGGCGCTGTCGGTGGCCCGCTGGGGCTCGCCGGAGCTGCGCGACGAGATGCTGGCACCGCTGGCCCGGGGCGAGGTTCTCGGGGCCCTGGGTCTGTCCGAGCCCAACGTCGGCAGCGACGCCGCTCGGGTCGAGACCGTCGCCCGCAAGCAGGGTGACGGCTACGTCCTCGACGGCCACAAGAAGTGGATGACGTTCGGTCAGGTGGCCGATTGCTTCCTCGTGCTGGCGCAGCTCGAGGGCGCCGCCACCGCCTTCCTGGTCCCCACCGACGCCCCCGGGTTCAGCCGGAGCGCCCAGGAGCCACCCGCCGGCACCCGGGCCTCGTTGCTCGCGGAGCTCCACCTGGACGGTTGCGCCGTCGCCGCCCGCCACCGCCTGGGGCGCGTCGGCTTCGGCTTCTCCCACGTCATCTCGAGCGCCCTCGACCACGGCCGCTACAGCGTCGCCTGGGGTTCCGTCGGCATCGCCCAGGCCTGTCTCGAAGCCTGTCTCGACTACACCGCGGAGCGGCGACAGGGCGGCAAGCTGCTGCGTGAGCACCAGCTCGTCCAGCAGATGCTCACCGAGATGATCGCCAACTCGCGGGCGGCGCGGCTCCTGTGCTGCCGCGCCGGGCACCTGCGGCGCACCGGCGACCCCGGCGCCACCGCCGAGACGATGATCGCCAAGTACTTCGCGTCACGCACCGCCACCGCCGCCGCCCGCGACGCGATCCAGCTTCACGGCGCCAACGGGCTGACCGACGCCTACCCCGTCGGCCGCTACCTACGCGACTCGCTGGTGACGGAGATCATCGAGGGCAGCACGCAGATCCAGCAGATCTCGATCCCGCTGATGGTGCCGGCGGATCTCTGACCCCGCGGAAGCTCCGCCGGTCCCCCACCGGCTCCTGAAGGCCCGCCCCTGGAGGAATGCCCATGACCACCGCCCCACCCGAAACCGCCGTCACCGCCACCCCTGCCGCCAAGCCCGCGAAGGACACCAAGCCGCGGTCGATCAAGGTCCTGATCTGGGACCTCGACAACACGCTGTGGGACGGGACGCTCCTCGAAGGTGACGACGTCCGGCCCCGGCCCGGAGTCGTCGAGACGATCCGCACCCTCGACCAGCGGGGCATCCTGCAATCGGTGGCGAGCAAGAACGACCATGGCGCCGCCTGGGCCCGCCTCGAAGCGCTTGGTCTCGCCGAGTTCTTCCTCTACCCCAAGATCGACTGGAGCTCGAAGGCCGCCAACGTCGAGCAGATCGTCCGCTCGATCAACGTCGGCATGGACGCGGTGGCCTTCATCGACGACCAGCCCTTCGAACGCGACGAGGTCGGGCACTCGCTCCCCGAGGTCCTCACCCTCGACGCCACCGAGGCGGCCACCCTCACCGAGCGCCCGGAGTTCAAGCCCCGCTTCCTCACCGACGAGTCGGCGCTGCGGCGCTCCATGTACCAGGCGGACATCGAGCGCAACCGCGCCGAGGAGGGCTTCGTCGGCCCGGCGGAGGAGTTCCTCGCCGCCCTCGACATGCGCTTCACCCTGGGCCCGGCGCGACTCGAGGACCTGCAGCGGGCGGAGGAGCTGACGGTGCGCACCAACCAGCTCAACTCGACGGGCCAGACCTACTCCTACGAGGAGCTCGACGAGCTCCGCCGGTCGTCGGACCACCTGCTGCTCATCGCCGGTCTCGACGACCGCTACGGCACCTACGGCAAGATCGGCCTGGCGCTGGTCGAGACGGGAGGACCGGTGTGGCGGCTCAAGCTGCTGCTGATGTCCTGCCGGGTGATGTCGAGGGGGGTCGGCACGATCATGCTCCAACACATCCTGTCGCTCGCCAAGCAGGCGGGAGCGCGGCTGCAGGCGGACTTCCGGTCGACGGACCGCAACCGGATGATGCTCGTGACCTACAAGTTCGCCGGCTTCCGCCAGATCGAGCGCGACGGCGACCTCCTGACCCTCGAGCACGACCTCGAGACGATCCAGCCCTTCCCCGACTACGTCCGGGTCGATCTCGGCTGAGCGCCGCGGCGCGTCGCAGGCGTTTGCTCCGTTCGGGGCTGGCGCCATATCCTCTCGCCCATGCGATTGCTGGTGGTCGAGGACGAAGCGAGCCTGGCGCGGCACCTGGTGCGCGGCCTGCGTGAAGAGAGCTACAGCACCGACCTGGCGGTGGACGGCGCCGAGGCCGAGGACCTGGTCGCGGAGACCGACTACGACCTGATCATCCTCGACCTGATGTTGCCCGACGTCTCGGGCTTCGATCTGCTCGCCGGTTGGCGTGAGCTCGGCATGGCGACGCCGGTCTTGGTGCTCACCGCCCGCGACTCGGTGCAGGACAAGGTCAAGGGCCTCGACGCCGGTGCCGACGACTACCTGACC
>JAGQSE010000657.1 GCA_020439725.1 Acidobacteriota bacterium | reverse complement strand
GGATAATTACGGAACTAGTTCAGATCGACTACTCGGACCGGTCCCCGCCCACCTCACCCACCGGATCCCCCAGCTCCAAGGTCTGACCGCTCCAGCTGCCGGTGCCGAGGTCTTCGATGACGACGGTGATGCGGTCGGTGCCGGGGGGGAGGGTGACGGGGAGGCTCCAGCGGCGCTGGTTGGGGGTGGGGGAGCGGCGGAGCTCGAGGAGGTCGCTCTGGACCTCGGGGGCGAGGTCGGGGCCGCCGAGGGCGAGGGTGACGCGGACCAGGAGGCTCTGGGGCGGGGTGCCCTCGGGGACCTCGACGAGGTTCGAGAGGTCGACCTCGACGCTGCCGGAGGCGGCGGAGGTGCCGGGTAGGTAGCGGGCGGAGGTCTCCAGATCCGCGCGCGGGTCCGGCGGTAGCTCGTCGCCTTCGACCATCCGGCGGGCGCGAGCGGCGGAGACTCCTTCGGGGGTGGAAGAGCGCACCCAGCCGGGGGCGCGGAGCTCGAGGCCGGACTTTTTGGTGCTGACCTCGAGCGGCAGCAGACGGCCGAGGGGTGGACCGACCAGCTGGAAGCTCAGACCGACGCGGTGGTCGAGGCCCGCCAGGGCGTCCGAAAGCGCCGCCGGGGATTGCACGATGGCGCCGGCGGTCGAGTCGGCGAGGGCCTCGAGGGGAGCCGCAGGATCGAAGAGCACCGCTCCGGCGGCCGGTTTGCCCTCGCCCTGGGTGGGGTCGAGCTCCGCCGCCTGCTGGCGGGCGAAGCGGCTGTCCTCCTCCTGTCCCAGGGCGGCCAGCGAGTCGGCGAGGCCGGCGAAGGCGGCGGCTTGCCGCTTGGCGGTCCGCGGATCCTTGTAGAAGTGATGGATCGCCTGGCGGTAGGCCTCGGCAGCCTCCTCGTAGCTGCCCTCGGCCTTGCGCGCATCGCCGAGCTGGAGCAACGCCTCGGCTTTCTCGGGGTCGCGTTGGTCCTCATAGGTCCACAGGAAGCCGGTCATCCGCCACTTGCCGACGCGCTTGCCGCGGGGGAAGTACTTCTCCGGCGGCACCTCGGGTCGCAGCAGGTCGACGACCACCCAGTTGTAGGCGGCCAGGGCCCGTGCCAGCTCGCCGGAGCTCGGTCCCAGCGCCGGTTCCTCGATCTCGTCGGGCATCGGGTCGCGATCACCCGGGGCGTAGAACGCCGCGGGATCGACGTCCCAGCCGCCGCTGACCAGGAGCAGCGCCCGACGGGGTCCCGCATCGCTGGCGGCGAGGCGGAGCAACAGCTGGTCCTGCTGGTGCTCGACGGCGATCTGCTCGGCGGCGATGGCCTTGCGACGCAGCTCGCCGAGGTCGGTGGTGGCGGCGACCTCCTCCTCGAGGGCGGTCGAGTCGTCGTCCGGCCCCGTCGTTTCGGCGGGGGGCGTCTCGGCGGGGGCCGCCGCTACGAGCCGCTTGCGTTCGGTGGTCAGACGCAGGAAATCGGCTCGTGCTTCGACCAGGCGGTCGAGACCTTCGGCGGACACGGCGAGCTGCCCGAGAGTGGCCCCGAGGAGCTCGGCGTCTCGGGTCGGCGGCAGGAGGACGTGGGGCAGAGGGTCCGCGACGATCACCTCGACCTTGCCCAGGCGGGTGAGGTTCGCGGCCTCTTCGGTCAAGGCCGAGGCTGCCCAGCGCAGCGCGCGGGAGCTGGTCAGCACCTGGTCGAAGTAGACCACCAACGTCCAGGGTTCGGCGTTGGCGTCCGCGAAGGTGCGAAGGCCGGTGATCTCGCGCTCGGCGCCGTCGACGCGAATCGCGAAGTCCGTCGCCGCCAGCTCTTCCTTGGTGCCCGCCTTGAGGTCCTGGGTACGCTTCTTCTCGACCTCGACGAGGACGTCGACGGCGGTAACCCGCTCCTCGCCCGAGAAGGTGCTGGGGTTCGCCGGCGGTGCGGCGGTTTGGGACCTCGCCGGCAGCGCGGTCACGGCGAGGACCAACCAGAGGGCGAGGACGGACGCGGGGGTAGAAGCACAACGGGCTCGGAGCATGGTGTCTCAGTCCTCGTCGATCAGGAGACCGAGCAGGTCGGAGGTCGAGAGGATGCCGACGATCTCGTCGCCGCGCATCACGAGCAGGCGGTGGACGTGCTTGGCGAGCAGGGTCGAGGCCACTTCGGAGACCGAGGCATCCTCCGCCACGGTGTGGATCTCGGGGTTCATGATGTCGGTGACCAGGAGCTCTTCGTCCTCGTCGACGGTGACCTCGCCGGCTTCGTCGTCAGGAGCCTCGTCCCAGCCGCCGGTGTAGAAATCGGGCCCGGACCCTGCTTCGTCGGTGCTCGCGGCGGCGATGTCGACCAGCGAGACGACGCCCACGGGGTGACCATCCGCGTCGACCACCGGAGCGCCGCTGATCTCGTGCTCGACCAGGAAGGCGGCGAGCTCGGTGACGGTGAGGTCTTCGCGCACGGCGACGACCTCGGGGTTCATCAGGTCGCTGGCGGTGATCCTCCTCATGGCGTCTTCCCTCGGCGGCGGTGGGCGTTCGTCTCACCTCAACGATACCGCACCCGTAGCGGCTCGCGGACGGCGGAACGCCTCAGCGGACGGACGGCCAGCAGCGGTAGAGGACGTGGGGAAGACCGGCGTGGAAGAGCCCCGACTGGTAGCGGAACCCGGTTTTCTCCAGGACGCGCTGGGACGCCCGGTTGGTGGTCAGCGTGAAGCCCGTGAGGTGGTCGAGACCGAGGTCTTCGAAGGCCGTGCGGACCACCGAGCTCGCCGCCTCGGAGGCGATGCCGCGGGACCAGAAGGCGGGCAGGAAGGCATAGGCCAGCTCGACCTCGGGCCGCCCGGTCACGGTCCGCCAGCGCAGACCGCAACGGCCGGCGAAGGCACCGCTGGCGCGATCGAAGAAGAGCCAGGGGCCAAAACCGTGCCGTCGCCAGTGTCCGAGGTCGCGCCGGAGCACCGCCTGGGCGCTGGGCATGCGCGACAACCCGCCGAGGGTGCGGGCGACCAGCCGGTCCTGGAGCAGGACTTCGAGAAGCCTTCGATGCCCGGGCGCCAGGGGAACGCCGATCAGCCGGCGCGTCATGGGGGGAGCCGGCGGTCGCACGGCGTCAGGGGCTTCCGGTTTCCGCCGCGCCGTCTCCCGCGGCCTCGTCCTCTTCCAGACCATCCGGGGTCTGCGCGCCGGCGTAGGTGATCCCCGCGGGACCCAGCCACGGCACGACCTTGGGGCACAAGCGCCCCGCCTTCACCGCGGGGTCGGTGGCGGTGAGTTGCTCGGCGGCCTCCTGGGTGTCGAGGTTGAGCACGAAGATCCCGGCCAGGGCGTCTTCGGGACCGCTGAAGAAAGGCCCCGCCAGCGCCAGGATGCCATCCGAGGCCATCTGGCGAATGTTGAGCAAGTGCGCCTTCTGAATCTCCGACAGCTCTTCGGGGCTCCGGTCGGGGCGGTTCGGGCAGCGGTAGAGGAAGACCATCTGGTAGATCGCCATGCCTTCGGGAAGCTGCATCTCCGGCGCCTCAGCTTGGGGCTCGGTGCCTTCGGACGCCTCGTCGGCGGGGGCGGGTGTGTCAGCCAGAGCGGACAGCGGTGCCAGTGCGGACAACGGCAGGAGGACGAGGGCCAGAACAGCGAGGATGGAGCGCATGGTGGTTCTCCTGGACCGGCCCGGTGGCACGGTCGAAGCGGTTTGCAAGATCGAGCGAGGGCGGCGGCTCGGTGGCGCGAGTATGCCATGCCGCCTCGCGTCTCTCCGTTCGCCGGGTCCGTGAGAGGACCGCCCAAGGGCACGCGTCTGTCCTCGGGGGCGACCCCGGTCGCACTTCTCTGTCCAGAGGCTTGTGCCGAGGAATCCGCGCGTTTCGACGTTCTGGTTTCCGCGGTGACGGTGCCCGAGGCTCGTCGTCGCAAGGGACCCGAACCCGCTCAACCCCCTGGGCCATGGAAGGCCCGAACTGTTCGGAGGTGGGAGATGAAATCGGTCCGTTCCGTGCTCTCGATCGTCGTCGTCGGACTCGCTTGGGCGCTGCCGTCGGCGGCCCAGTACCAGGCCCTCGGTAGCGTCACCACCCACTCACAGGGACTCGTGCGCACCGAGACCACGCTCCAGGAGGGGGCCAACCCCCTCGATCGCTTCAAGCTGATCCACTTGCGGCGCCAGGGACCGCCCCATGCCCCCCGCGCCACGTTGCTGTTCCTGCCGCCGCTGGGCACCAACTTCAGCCTCTACGAGCAGCCGGATCCCCACGGTCCCGTGGGCTCGTCGATCGCCGGCTTCTTCGCCCTCCGCGGCTTCGACGTCTACGGCTATTCGCCGCGCATGGAAGGGCTGCCCGCGGGTACTTGCGAGACCGGGGTTCTCGATTGCTCGGTGCTCGCCGGTTGGAACCTGGCGTCGGTGGTGCGCGACGTCACCTACATCCGCGGGCTCATCGAGGCAGAAAGCCCCGGGGCGCGGGTGTTCCTGGGCGGGGTGTCGTTGGGTTCCATCAGCGCCATGGCGACGGTCGACGAGCACCCGGCGGACTACGCCGGCGTGATCCTCTGGGAGGGGATGCTGTACAGCGACGACCCGGTGGTCGTCGCGCTCAACGGGCCCTATTGCGCGCAGCTCGAAGCACAGCTGGCGGCGGGGATCACCGCCGACGGGGTCGGTGGCGGGGTGCTCAAGCAGACCTCCTACCTGGCGAGCACCCAGCCGGATCAGCTGACGCCGATCCCGCTCTTCCCACCCTTCCTCACCAACCACCAGGCGCTGGTGGCCTCGCTCTCCGTTGAAACTCCGGGGCCCGTCACCTTGCCGGTGCCGGGGTACGTGCTGGTCAACGGCGATCCGGCGCAGGATCGCTTCTTCTTCGCCTCGGAGCCGCGGCTCTACACCAACGTCGCCAGCTTCAACAACTACTCGCCGGTGGCGCTGGTTCGCGACGTCAGCTGCTCCCTGGCGGGGCTCGAGACCTCCTACGTCGACAACCTCGGCGCGTTCACCGGTCCGGTGCTGGCGATCGGCGGCGGCCATGGCTTCGGCGCCTACATGCAGCCCAACCTCGATCTCTTCGGCAGCTCGGACGTCACCCTGCTGCTCGAACCCGACTTCGGGCACATCGACCACTTCATGACGGCAGACCACCGCGACTACGTCGAGCGGCCGATCCTGCGCTGGCTCACCCGGCACTGAGACACGGCTCGACAGGGAGTTCCCCGGGGCGTGACGGACGGACCACGGAGGTTCGTCGCGCCCTTCGGGGGCACTTCGGAAGCGATTCGGGGACCGGTGGGGGAGGGGGAACCAGCGCCGGGTAGTCCGCGCCGGTGGGGGCTTACTTGCTGCCTTTGCCGCTACGGATCAGGAGATCGAGGACGCGGCGGACGCGCTTCTTGCGTCGCTCGAGGGCCTGGCGGTCGGTTAGGTCGAGGCTGCAACGTTCGTTGTTGTGCAGGTAAACGTGTTTTCGGATCATGGTCTCGAGCTCCTCGGAGAGCCGCCGGTGCGTCGCCGGGCGGCGGGAGTCTCCGTGTGCGGAACCAGGCGGGACCTTTCCCGCCGCCATCTTGTTTTTTAACGCTGAAGAGCTCTGGGGTCAACCCCCTCCGCTCCATCTCGCAGAGATCGTTCGGGTGCCGTCACCGCTGGACGAGCGCCGCTCGGGCAGAGATGATCGGTCTGGACGAGCCGAGGACGGCAAGGAGGCGACGGTGACGGAGACAAGCGGGGCGCGGCCCCTCGACGGCATCCGGGTCCTCGAGATGGGCCAGCTCCTGGCGGGACCCTTCGCCGGTGCCCTTCTGGGCTACTTCGGCGCCGAGGTGATCAAGGTCGAGCCGCCGGGTGGCGGCGACCCGCTCCGCCGCTGGCGGATCCTCGACGAGGACGGCACCTCGCTGTGGTGGCGGAGCCTCGGGCGGAACAAGAAGTGCGTCACCCTCGACCTGCGCAAGCCCGAGGGCCGGCGTCTGGCCCGCCGGCTGGTCGCGATCAGCGACGTCGTCATCGAGAATTTCCGTCCTGGCACCATGGACGGCTGGGGTCTGGGCGCCGAGGCCCTCCGCGCGGAGCACCCGCGGCTGATCTACACGAGTATTTCGGGCTACGGTCAGACCGGACCCTACTCGCAGCGTCCGGGCTTCGCCTCGGTGTGCGAGGCGGTGGGTGGCCTGCGCTACGTCACCGGCTTTCCCGACGGGCCCCCGGTACGTTCGAACCTGAGCCTCGGCGACAGCCTGACCGGGCTGCACGCCGCCCTCGGCATCCTGCTGGCATTGCTCGAACGCCAGCGCTCGGGCACCGGCCAGCAGGTCGACGCGGCGATCTACGAGTCGGTGTTCAACATGCTCGAGGCCGTCGTTCCCGAGTACGACCGCGCCGGGGTGGTCCGCCGGCCCTCGGGCTCGACCATCACCGGTATCGTGCCCACCAATTCTTACCCCTGCGCCGATGGACGATACGTGGTGATCGGCGCCAACGGCGACTCGCTCTTTCGGCGGCTCATGGTCTGCGCCGAGCGAGAGGACCTGGGGGAAGATCCGCGGCTCGCCGACAACGCCGGCCGGGTCGAGCACCAGGAAGAGATCGACGCGGCCATCGCCGAGTGGACCGCCGGCCGAAGCTCGGTGGAGGTGCTCGCGGCGCTCGAGGCGGCGCGGGTGCCGGCGGGACCGATCTACAGCGTCGAGGACATGATCGAGGATCCCCACTACCGAGCCCGGGGGCTCTTCGAAGAGGTCGAGGTCGGTGACAAGCCTCTCAAGGTCCCGGCGCTCAGACCGCTACTCGCGCGGACGCCGGGGCGCACCGAGTGGCCGGGACCCGAGGTCGGCGCCCACAACCACGAGGTCTATGGCGACCTCTTGGGTCTGTCGCGGGACGAGATCCAACGGCTCGTGGCGGAAGGAGTGCTCTGAGGCAGCCTGGCCGGCGCTCTGGCCTAGCGCGGCCGGCTTTGGTATACAGCCGACCATGAGCCGTCACCCCTTTATCCCCTATCGTCCGGCGCGGTTCGGCGAGGACGAGATGCTGCGACGGGCGGAAGCTTTCTACACCGAGCTCGACGGGCGCCGGAGCGTGCGCCACTTTTCCGACGAACCGGTGCCCCGGCGGCTCATCGAGCTGGCGATCCGCACCGCCTCGACCGCTCCGTCGGGAGCCCACAAGCAGCCCTGGACCTTCGTCGCGGTGAGCGATCCGGAGATCAAACGGCGGATCCGTGAGGCTGCGGAGAACGAAGAACGCATCAGCTACGAGGGGGGCCGGATGCCCCAGGAGTGGCTCGACGCCCTCGCGCCCCTGGGTACCGACTGGCACAAGCCCTATCTCGAAACCGTGCCGTGGATCGTCGTCGCCTTCGAGCAGCTCTATGGGATCGACGAGGACGGCGGCAAGCGCAAGCACTACTACGTCAAGGAGAGCATCGGCCTCGCCTGTGGACTCTTCGTCGCCGCGTTGCACCACATGGGCCTGTCGACGCTGACCCACACGCCGAGCCCGATGAAGTTCCTGAGCGGCATCCTCGGCCGGCCCGAGAACGAAAAGCCGGTGATCCTGTTTCCCGTAGGCTACCCGGCACCGGATGCCGAGGTGCCCGATCTGCGCCGCAAATCCCTCGAAGAGGTCTCGGTGTGGGATCCTTCCCCCTCTCCGCCCGAGGGCTGAGCCTGCACCCGTCCACGGATGCCACGGGCCACCACGGGCCCTGCCAGGAGGTCGTCATGACGTACCGATCGATCGCTGCACCGCCGCGGCGCCACCGTTTTGGCGCCCTGGCGACGAGCCTAGCCGTCTCGTTGATGCTGACCGCATCGCTGGCGGCGCAGGCGGAGGAGGCCGAGACGCCGAGCCTCACCGGGCGGCTGGCTGCGGCCGCCGCCGCCGGGGACCTCGATTCGCTGGCCAGCCTGTTGTCGACCCTGCCCGAATCTCCGGACCCCGATCCCCGGGGACCGGCGTTGCGGGCAGCGGCGGAGGCCGGCAAGCGCGAAGCGGTGCAGCAGCTCCTCGCTGCCGGCGCCCCCGTCGACTACGTTCGAGACGACGGCGAGACGGCCCTGATCGCCGCCGCGGCGGGCGGCCACACGCCGGTGGTGGAGCTCTTGATCGTCTCCGGCGCCGACGTCGACGTGCGCCGGGCCGACGGCGCCACGGCGCTGTCGCTGGCGGTCGAGCGCGAGGACATCGAGACGGTCTGGGTGCTGCTCGGCGAAGGCCCGGAAGTCGACCTGGTTTACCGCGGCGGCAAGACCGCGCTGATGAAGGCGGCGGAGCTGGGCAACCCACGAATCGTCGAGCTGTTGCTCAACGCCGGGGCGAAGACCCGCGCGCAGGACGAGGCGGGGGTCACCGCCTTGATGCTCGCTTCGGCGTCGGGCGACGCCGCTGCGGTCCGCTCGATTCTCGCCCGGGGCGGCGATCCCCGAGCGGTGGACGCAACGGGCCGCACGGCGCTCCACTATGCCGCCGAGAGGGGAGCCGATGGTCCGAGCCGGTTGTTGCTGAGCCGCGGCGCGGCGGTCGACGCCACCGATCGAGAGGGTAGGACCCCGTTGATGCTCGCCGCCGCCGGCGGCCACGGCAAGGCCGTCGACATGCTGCTCACGGCCAAGGCGGACCGGACGCTGCGCGACACCGCGGGCCGGAGCGCTGCCGAGTACGCCGGCGCCGCCGGTCACGCCGCCATCGCCAAGAAGCTCGCTCCCGCTTCCTGAGGGCTCAGACCTCGGAGCCGTCGTAGAGCGCGCCGACCTGCTCGACGTAGCCGTTGTAGAGCTCCGTGGGCCGCTTTTCGAGCGTGCCGATGTCTTCCTCCACCGCCTGGCTCCACCGCGGGTGGGGTTTCTTCGGGTCGACGTTCGAGTAGAAACCGTATTCGGGCGGCTGTAGGTCGTGCCAGAAGGTCGGCGGCTGCTCGGCGGTGAGCTCGATGCGGACGATCGACTTGGGGCTCTTGTAGCCATATTTCCAGGGCATCACGACACGCCAGGGAGCGCCGTGCTGCATCGGCATGGCGTGGCCGTAGATGCCGAGGGCGACGAAGGCCAGCGGGTTCATGGCCTCGTCGAGGCGGTGGGCTTCATAGTAGGGCCAGGGGTAGTTGGCGAGGGCCTTTTGGCCGGGCAGCCGTTGCGGATCGTTGAACGAGACGAAACGGACGTAGCGGGCCGTGGAGAGGGGCTCGAAGAGGCTCAGGAACTTGCCCAGCGGATAGCCGGTCCACGGCACCTGCATGGCCCAGCGCTCGACGCAGCGGAAGCGATACAGCCTCTCCTCGAGGGGCAGGATGCCGAACAGGTCGTCGAGGTCGAGGGTGCGGGGCTTGGCCACCAGCCCGGTAACCTCGATCTTCCAGGGATCCACGGGGTAGTCCTCGGCGAGGCCCCAGACCTTGCCCTTGTTGGTCGAGAACTCGTAGAAGTTGTTGTAGGCGGCGGGGACCTTCTCGGGGGTCAGCGGCCGGCCGCCCAGGTCGTAGGCCTGGTTCTGGGGTGCTGGGAACTTGTCGGCAAAACGCTTGCCCAGGGCCGGCTGGACCATCCTGTGTGCGTTGATGGCGTCTTCCGCCAGGATGCAGCCGGTGCTCGGGCCGAGGGTTAGACCCAGCGCCGACAGGCCGAGGGCTTTGACCACCCGGCGCCGGTCGAGATAGATGGATTCTGGGGTGGCGAGGCCCTCGGGAATCTCCCAGGAAGGTGGGATGCGGATCGAGGTCATGGGTCGGCTCCTTTTCCTGAGGGGCGGCCGAACGGACGGCCGCGGGTGCAGATCGAGCGAGGGCTGCCAGTCGGTTGCGGTGGAGTGTACGACGCCTGACGACCGACCGGACTCTCCCGAAGGTCCCTTCATGCTCCGCAAGCGCATTGGCGAGGGCTGCGCGGCGAGCGGTATACTCCGCGACCTCGCCGGCGGTCCTCCGAGGGATCGCAGGCTCGGAACGAATCCACGTACGAGGTGAGCCTTGCAGGTCTTGATCCTGGCCGGTGGCAGCGGCACGCGCTTTTGGCCCCTGTCGCGGGGCCGCCATCCCAAGCAGTTTCTCGAGCTCGAGGGTGATCGCAGTCTGCTGCAATCGACCATCGATCGCCTGCAGCCGCTGGCCGAGCCCCGGGACGTGTGGATCTGCACCACGGAGCGGCTCGCCGACGCGGTGCACCGCCAGGTGCCCGACGTCCCCGCCGATCAGGTGCTTCTCGAACCCGAGGGTCGCAACACCGCCGCCGCCATCGGTTGGTCGGTGCGCTCGATGCCCGCGGCGGCGCGTGCCGGCGTGGTGGCGGTGCTGCCGGCGGACCATCGGATCGGCGACGACGGGGCGTTTCGCCGGGCCCTCGAGACGGCGGCCCGGGCGGTGGAGGAACGCGACACGATGCTGACCCTCGGGGTGCGGCCGCACCGTCCCGAGACCGGCTACGGCTAC
>JAGQSE010000656.1 GCA_020439725.1 Acidobacteriota bacterium | reverse complement strand
CTGCTCACCGACGCCGGGTTCCGTGCACAACCGCCCTTCCGCCAGCTGTGCGGGGGCGAGGCCCTGGGCCGTGAGCTGGCGCAGCGGCTGCTGGTCGGAGGCGCTGAGCTGTGGAATCTCTACGGCCCCACCGAGACCACGATCTGGTCCGCGGTGACCGCCGTCGGCCCGGGGCCGGTGCACATCGGTCACGCCATCGCCCACACCCAGCTGCGGGTTCTCGATCACCACCGGCGCCTGCTGCCGGTGGGGGTCCCCGGCGAGCTCGCCATCGGCGGAGCCGGTGTGGCGCAGGGCTATCTCGATCGGCCGGCCCTGACCGCGGAGCGCTTTATCCCCGACCCCTACGCCACCACCCCGGGAGCGCGGCTGTACCGCACCGGCGACCAGGTGAGACGGCGGGGCGACGGCTCCCTCGACTACCTGGGGCGTCTCGACTTCCAGGTCAAGGTCCGGGGCCACCGCATCGAGCTGGGGGAGGTCGAGGCGGCGCTCGAGGCGCTCGAGGACGTGACGGCGGCGGTGGCGGTGGTCCATCGTCGAGAGGACGGCGAAGGGCGCCTGGTCGCCTACGTGGTGCCCGCCCCGGGATCGACGCCCACCGTCGACCTGCTCCGGCGACGGCTGAGCGACGACCTGCCGGCGGTGATGGTGCCGGCGGTCTTGGTCCTCCTCGAGCGGTTGCCGCTGACACCCAACGGCAAGGTCGACCGGCGGGCGCTGCCCGAGCCCGGCAGCGAGCGCCCCGAGCTCGAGACGCCGATGGTCCAGCCCCAGGACGACGCGGAGAAGACCATCGCCGAGATCTGGGGTCGCCTGTTGCAGATCGACCAGGTGGGGCTCCACGACAACTTCTTCGATCTCGGCGGTCACTCGATCCTGGCGATCCGGGTCCACGAGGAGATCCAGCGCGCCTTCGACACCGACCTCACCTTGCTCGAGCTCTTCGAGTACCCGACGGTGGCCGCCCTGGCCCAGCGGGTGACACGGCGGCCCGCCGCGGCGGAGCCGATCCGCCGGCGGCGCCCCACGGCCGCGACGTCCGACATCGCGGTGATCGGTCTCGCCGGCCGCTTCCCCGGCGCCGACGATCCCGACCAGCTCTGGCACAACCTCTGCGCCGGCGTCGAGTCCGTCCGCGACTTCTCCGACGACGAGCTCCGAGACCTGTGCCGCGACGCCGGCATCGACCCCGCCACCTTCGACGACCCCACCCTCGTCAAGCGCCGCGGCTGCCTCGACGACCTCGACCGCTTCGATGCCCCCTTCTTCGGCATCAGCCCCCGTGAGGCCGAGCTCATGGACCCACAGCACCGGCTCTTCCTCGAGGTCGCCGCCCAGGCCCTCGATCACGCCGGTCACCCCGACGAACGCGACGGCGCCATCGGCCTCTTTGCCGGCACCAGCCTCAGCGGCTATCTCCTCCACTACGTCTTCCCCCACCTCGCCACCCGCGGCTTCGACAACCCCTGGCCCATGGTCCTCGGCAACGACAAGGACCACCTCGCCACCCGCGTCTCCTATCTGCTCGGCCTCACCGGTCCCTCCGTCCTCGTCCAGACCGCCTGCTCCACCGGCCTCGTCGCCGTCCACATGGCCCGCCGTGCCCTCCTCGCCGGCGAATGCGACCTCGCCATCGCCGGCGCCGCCGCCGTCCGCATCCCCCAGAGCCTTCCCCACCCCTACCTCGA
>JAGQSE010000655.1 GCA_020439725.1 Acidobacteriota bacterium | reverse complement strand
TAATGAGCCCGGTTAGCTAATGAGCGTTGTGCCAGAGACCGCTGCGGAGGGTCATCCACAGGATCTTGAGGTCGAGGAGCAGCGACCAGTTCTGGATGTAGTAGAGGTCGAACTGGATCCGCTTCTTGATCGAGGTGTTGCCACGCCAGCCGTGGACCTGAGCCCAGCCGGTGATGCCGGCCTTGACCCGGTGACGCATCATGTACTGCGGGATCTTGTGCTTGAACTCGTGGACGAAGGCGGGACGCTCGGGCCGGGGGCCGACGATCGACATGTCGCCCCGGAGCACGTTCCACACCTGCGGTAGCTCGTCGATGGACCACTCGCGGAGGAAGGAGCCGATGCGCGTGCGCCGTGGGTCGTCCTTGACCGCCCAGACGGGGCCGGTGGTGGCCTCGGCGTTGACCCGCATGGTGCGCAGTTTGTAGATCATGAAGGGCTGGCCATCGAGCCCCATCCGCTCCTGGCTGTAAAAGATCGGTCCGTGGTCCTCGAGCCAGATGATCAGCGCC
The DNA here is from genome assembly GCA_020439725.1 of Acidobacteriota bacterium. Taxonomy (GTDB): domain Bacteria; phylum Acidobacteriota; class Thermoanaerobaculia; order Multivoradales; family JAHZIX01; genus JAGQSE01. Next base: position 6,849 of record JAGQSE010000655.1, on the reverse strand, counting down.
ACCAGCGGCAGGAAGGGGAGCATCGCCGCCAACGCCGCCGAGGCGATCACCAGGTCCATGGCGCGTTTGGCCATGCTGTGCCAGCCCTGGAGCGGCTGCTGCGACAGGTTGATCACCGGGCAGCCGTCGAGCTCCTCGAGGGAGGCGCTCAGGGTGGCGTACTGGAGGATGTCCGGGACGATGCGGATGTCGATGCACTCGCGGCCGAAGCGCTGGAGCAGCCGCAGCATCTTCTTGTGGGCCTCGAGGGGCAGGGCGATGTAGACCTGGTCGACCCGCTGGCTCTCGAGAACCTCGTCGAGGGCTCGGAGGTTGCCCAGCACCGGCACGTCGTAGAAGGTGCTGCCCGCCTTGCCCGGGTCGTCGTCGAGGAAACCGATGACGTCGAAGCCGAAGTCGCGGTGGGCGAGGATCTTCTGGGTGATCTCCTTGCCCAGCTTGCCGGCTCCGATGACCAGGATGTGCTGCATGCCGTGACCACGGAGCCGCCGCTGGCGGAGGACCTCGCGGATGGTCATGCGCAGCAGGACGACGAAGCCGACGGCGCTCGCCGCCAAGAGGGCGAGGAAGGCGCGGCTGTAGGTGAAGTACTCCTGGCTGTCCGGCGTCACCGTCGGGCGATAGCCGGCGGTGAAGGCGAGGAGCAGGATGCTGGCCAGCGCCACCGCCAGGACCACGGTGAGGGTCTCGTCGACGCGGCTCCGCGAGCGGCGGATCTGGTAAAGGCCGTGGAAGTAGAACACCACCGGCCACGAGATCAGCAGCACCGGCAGCAGCTCGAGATAGGGCGCGAAGTCCGGCGTCGTCTTCGTCAGCGGTACCACCGCCAGCTCGAAGCGGAGGAACCAGGCGGTGAAGAAGGCGGCGACGAGGGCGAGGAGATCGCCGAAGAGGTAGAGGACGGCGGTTTGCCGGTGACGTTGGCGAATCAAGGATGGGCTTCCTTGGGGTGGTCAGGTCCGTGGACACCACCCGGATCGTCCGGCGAGCTCAGGCCGAGCAGACTTCGAAGTCGATCGAGGAAGTTCGGTACGGAAAAGCGCTCCGCTCGCCGGCGAAGGTCCAATGTATTGAACCGAATCTTCGACGCCATGTCAATCGCTTGTTGTATGGCGCCCATACTATCCGAATCGGGGTACAAGATGCCGTGGGTGCCCGACTCGACGATGTCGAGGACTCCGCCTTCTCCGAGGGCCACCACGGGGGTGCCGCAGGCCAGCGCCTCGACCGGAGCGATGCCGAAGTCTTCGACCCCCGGTTGCAGCAGGAAGCGCGCGCCGCGATAGAGCTCGCGGAGCTCCTCCTGGCCGACGCGACCGAGGAAGTGGGTTCGCGGGCCCGCCAGGCTCTCGAGGCGCCTGCGCTCGGGTCCCGTCCCGACCACGCGGAGCTCGATCCCTGCCGCCGCGCAGGCGCCCGCGGCCAGGTCGACGCGCTTGTAGGGCGCGAGGGCCGAGACCATCAGGCAGTACTCCTCGCCCGGTCCCGAAGATCCTTCCGGAGAATTCTCTGGAGGAGTGTAGTAGGCGGTGTCGACCGGCGGCGCCAAGACCTCCGCGTCGCGACGGTAGTAGCGCTCGATGCGCCGTGCGACGAAGCTCGAGTTGGCGAGGAAACGGTCCACCCGCTGGCTCGCCCCGACGTCCCAGGCACGCAGCGCCGAGAGGGCGAGGCCGCGAACGCGCGCGGTGAGGCCCCGGCGGCGCGGGAAGTAGGCACGCTCTTGGTCCCAGGCGTAGCGCATCGGCGTGTGGCAGTAGCACACGTGCTCGGCCCCCGGCGGCGGGATGATCCCCTTGGCGACGCAATGGCTCGAGCTCAGCACCAGCTCCGCCTCCGACAGGTCGAGGTCCTCGACCGCCGCCGGAAACAGGGGCAGGTAGCCGCGATAGTGCTTCTCGAGGAAGGGAGCGTGCTGGAGGAAGCTGGTGTGGATGGGGTGCGCTTCGAGGGTCGGGCTGACGCTGCCCGGGAAGTGGAAAAGCGTGTGGATCGGCGCCCCCGGAAAGAGCGACGCCATGGCTTCGAGGACCATCTCGCCGCCGCGCATGCCGGTCAGCCAGTCGTGGACCAGCGCGACGCGGCGACCGCCCGTCGCCCCCGTTCGAGGGCTCGCCGGGCCGGGGCTCATCGATCACTGTCCTTGCGCTGCCCCCAACCGGTGCCCAGGTCGCCGCCGCCCAGGACGCTCTGATAGACCTCGAGGGTCCGTTCGGCGGTGCGCTGCCATCGGAAGTCCTTGGACCGCCGGAGGCCCAGCTTGGCGAGAGCGGCGCGATGCTCCTCGTCCCCCATGCAGTGCGCGATGGCCTCCGCCATGGCGTCGACGTCGAGGGGATTGACCAGGTGGGCGTAGCCTTCGGCCACCTCCTTGAGAGCCGAGTTGTCCGAGGTGATCACCGGCACGCCGGAGGCCATGGCCTCGACCACGGGCAGGCCGAAGCCCTCGTAGAGCGTCGGGTAGAGGAAGAGCGTGGCGCCCTGGTAGACCGCCGGCAGCGCCTCCTGGGCGACGTGGCCGAGGAGCAGCAGCCGGTTCGCGATACCCAGCTGCTCGGCGCGCTGGCGGATCTTGAACTCGCGCCCGCCGCGGTCTCCGACGAAAACCAGCGGAGCTTCGAAGTCATTGAGCCGCAATGCCTTCGCATAGGCTTTGAGGACGTTGTCGAGATTCTTGTGGGGCTTCGGGTTGCCGACGAAGAGGAGGTAGGACCGGGGAAGCCCGAGGTTCTTCAAGGTGCGCTCGAGGTCTTCGGCGGGCAGACGCTCACGGAAGGCGTCGTCGACACCGTTGTAGATCACCTGGATCTTGCGCCCGCCGACCCCGAAGTATTCCATCAGGTCGGTCTTGGTGTTCTGCGACACCGCGACGATCCGGTCGCCGCGGGTCAGGCTGCGGCGGATCATCTGCTGGGCGTAAAAGAAGGCGAAGCGGCTCGGCAGGTATTCGGGGTAAAGCAGGTGGATGATGTCGTGGATGGTCACCACGATCTTGCACGGGTTGACCGCCGGCAAGACGTAGTGGGTCGAGTGGTAGAGGTCGAGATCCTGTCGGAAGAGGCGCCACGAGAGGGCGAAGAGCTCGCGTACCGAGTAGACCGGCGAGCGCTCGAGGAAGACCTTGAAGTTGTCCGGCAGACCCTTCCACACCTCCTGGCCGCGGACGCCGGTGAACAGGACGTACTGGTTCTCGCGATCGATCTCGGCGAGCCCGAAGACCAGGTGACGGATATAGGTGCCGATGCCGAAGTCCTGGACCTTGCGGGCGTCGATGCCGATGGTGTAGGGCAAGGGTAGAGGCGCTCCGTTGCGGGTGGTGGCTCGGTGGGGATCGGACCGCGACGTGGTCCGGTCCGTCTCCGGAATTGTAGCCCAGGGGCGTGACGCCGCGTCTTCAGGTGGGGCCCAGCAGGATCGGCTCCATGGCCTCGGCGGCGCGCTCCCAGGTCAACGTGGCGGCGCGGTGGAGACCCTTTTCACGGAGCTCGCTGGCCAGGTCCGGGCTATCGAGGAGTCTACGGATCGCCGCCGACCAGCCGTCCACGTCGGTGGGGTCGACCAGAAGGCCGGCGTCGCCGACCACCTCGGGCAGGCTCGAGGTCGACGACGTGATCACCGGCACGCCGCAGGCCATGGCCTCGAGAGGGGGCAGGCCAAAGCCCTCGTAGAGCGACGGATAGACGAAGGCCGTGGCACCCTGAAAGGCGCGGAGCAGCTCGAGCTGCGGCAGGCGTCCCAGGTGCCGCACTCCTAGGGGTGCCAGCGACTCGATGCGTCGCCGGAGCGCTTCGCTGTGCCACCCCGTCGAGCCGGCCAGAAGCAACGGCAAGGTTCCCGGATCGCGCTCGCGGAGCGCCAGCCAGGCGTCGAGCAACCGGTCGAGGTTCTTGCGCGGCTCGAGGGTGCCGACGTAGAGCAGATAGCCCTCGGGGCAGCCGAAGGCGGCACGGATGGCGATCATCTCGTGTTCGGCGGCGGGGTGGAAGAAGCGATCGACGCCCTCGGGGACGACCACGGTCTTGGCGCGGTGGCCGGGGAACAGGAGCTCGAGGTCCCGTGCCGTCGCCTGGGAAACACACACCACGGCGCGCGCCTGCTCGAGGCTGTGGGCGAAGAAGGGCCGCTGGCTGAGGCGGACCTTAAGCGTGTGGGCCTTGGGGTAGAGCCAGACGGTGAGGTCGTGGACCGTGATCACGGCGGGCACCGGCGTCCGCCAGGGCAACGTGTGGAGCGGCGACCAGAGGACGTCGACGTCGCCGCGGCGCAGCCGGCGGGGGAGGCGGAGCTGCTGCCACACCACTCCGAGCGAGGTGCGCTCGACCTCGACACCGATCCCCAGGCGCTCGATCTCTCCCGGGTCGGCGAGGGGAGCGTGGGCCAGGCCGACATAGCGCGCGCTTCCCCGCCGTGCCAGCGCCGCCAGCAGACTCTGGGTGTAAACGCCGATCCCCGTGGCGGTGGGGACCAGGGCGCGGAGATCGACGGCGACGGTGGGGAGCGAGGGGGCCATGGCGGCTCATCTTACGCGGTGCGCCGGCGCCGCGCCGCCACAGCGCCCTGTGGGTAGACCTGCTAGAGTCCCGACCTCATGAAACAAAGGCTGATCCCGGCTCTGTGCGCCGGCCTGCTGCTCCTTGGCGTCGCCGCCGGTATCTACAAGATCCACTTCCCGCCGGGACCGGTGGCCGACGAGGCGACCTACGTGATGATGGCGCAGAGCCTGTGGCACGACCACGACCTGCGGTATGAAGATCGCGACCTGGTCCGTGCCTACCAGCTGTGGGATCACGGCCCCCACGGTTTGATCCTGTTCACCACCGACGGCGGCGCGACCATGTTCTATGGCAAGCCCTACGTCTACAGCCTCGCCGCGACGCCCTTTTACGCGCTCTTCGGCGTCCAAGGCATGGTGCTCTTCAACATGGTGCTCTTCCTCGCCATGGCGGCGTGCGGCTGGTGGATGTGGCGGCGCCAGGAAGGGCTGGTGGGTCTCTATGTCGCGGGCTTCTTCTTCGCCTCGACGTCGCTGATCTATGTCTTTTGGATCCAGCCCGAGGTCTTCAACATGGCCTGCGTCTTCTTCCCGGTGGCGATTTGGCTCCACCTACGGAGGAAGGCGGGATGGCTGCGCCGCGACTATCTGCTCCTCGCCGTCGCCGGGTTGCTGCTGGCGGCGGTCTTCGTGTCGAAGGAGCCGCTGGTCCTCTTCGGTCTTCCCATCGCGGTCGACCTGGCGCTCCAGCGGCGCTGGCGGGCGCTGCCGGTGCTCGCGGCACCCGCGCTCGTCGGTCTGGTGCTCCTGGTCGGGTTGCAGTATCACCAGAGCCACCGCTGGAGCCCCTATCGCGACGTCCAGCGACGTTCCTTCGAGAACAGCTATCCCCTCGAGATGCCGGGGGATCCGTGGGCCCTCTACAAGGGGACCAATTTCGGCTCGTGGAACAAGCTGCCCTACGAGACCAACCCCCGGGTTTTGGCGCGCGACGTCGTCTACTTCTTCGTCGGTCGTCACACGGGCCTGCTGCCCTACTTCCCCTTCGCGCTCTTCGCCCTCGCGCTCTTCTTCGTCGGGCCGCGCGATCGCAGCGGCTGGCTGTTGCTGGCGGCGGTGGCCGGGTATTGCCTGCTCTTCTTCCTCGTCCGCTCGCACAACTACCATGGCGGCGCGGGATTCATCGGCAACCGCTACTTCGCCAGCATCTACCCGGTCCTCTTCTTCCTGCCCGGAAGGCTGCGAGTGAGCAAGGCGTTGATCGTGCCCTTCCTGGCGGCGGCGGTGTGGGTGGCCCCGGTGCTGGCCGTCCCGGTGCAGCAGATCGCTCCCGAGTTCGGCCTCCAGGTCCATACCCGGACCCCGGCCTTCCGTGCCCTTCCCCTCGAGCTCACCTTGCTCCAGGGCGGGACGATCCCGGGCTACTTCATCCGCTACTGGAACGGTGCGACGTGGATCGTCCCGCGGGAGAACTTCTTCGCCCAGGAGGAGAACCCCGACGGCGTTTGGGTGCGCGGTGCCTCGCGCTCGGAAATCTTCCTGGTCAGCCCCGAGCCCCTCGAAACCCTGAGCTTCAGCACGCAATCGGTGTCGGCGATCAACGTCCTGACGGTGCGCGCGGGCGACCGCCGGGTGAAGGTGCGTTACGACACCGCCGAGAAGCGTCAAGGGACACCGGTCAGCATCCCCTTGGGTGAGCCCTATGCTCGCGATCTCGACGGCTTCGTCCCCGGGGGCTCCGAGTACTACTACCGGATCTACCTCGACTCGACCGACGGCATGGTCCCGGAGCGGCGCTTCCCGGGTACCGAGGATCTGCGGTACCTGGGCACCTTCCTCGACTTCAGGCCCCAGTAGGACCCCAGGGGCCTGTAGAGCCCCGGGGGCCGGTGCGCGGGAGACCGTCGTCGGCCGCCGGCTAGTGCGTCAGCTTCTTGTACCGGATGCGATGCGGCTGGTCCGCGTCGGCGCCGAGGCGGCGATGGCGGTCCTCTTCATAGGCGGCGTAGTTGCCTTCGAACCAGACCACCCGAGAGTCGCCCTCGAACGCCAGGATGTGCGTCGCGAGGCGGTCGAGGAACCACCGGTCATGGCTCACCACCACCGCACAGCCAGGGAAGTGCTCGATGCCTTCCTCGAGCGAGCGCAGCGTGTCGACGTCGAGGTCGTTCGTCGGCTCGTCGAGCAGCAGGACGTTGCAGCCTTCCTTGATCAGCTTCGCCATGTGCACGCGGTTGCGCTGACCGCCGGACAGCGTGCCGACCTTCTGCTGTTGGTCGCCGCCCTTGAAGTTGAAGGTCGAGCAATAGGCGCGGGAATTCATCTCGTGCCGGCCGAGCTTGATGATGTCGTTGCCG
>JAGQSE010000036.1 GCA_020439725.1 Acidobacteriota bacterium | reverse complement strand
CGAACCAGTATCCGAGGAGGGTCAGGCCGGCGACGGAAGCAGCGAACTCGAAGCCCAGACCGGCGAAGCGCAGTCCTCGATCTTGATCACGGTCCGTCATAGACGACCTTCGAGCTGCATCTCCGTCCTGTCGCTGAGCTTTGCTGTGGGCGGGCACACCGAGAAAGCCCACACGGGGAACGAACCCGGCGCACCCAGACCAGCGGCCAGGAGTCTAGCAACCTACGCTTTGTCATTCAAGCGCCGGCGCTCAAAAAGAGCCGCCGGGTCGCGACGCCGGCGCCAGCCTCAGAAGGCGCCGCCGCGGAGCACGAAGACGATGATCCACAGGATCGCGAGCGGGCAGACGAAGCGCAGCAGGAAGCGCCAGACCGCGAACAGGGGGAAGGGACCGTGTCCCTCCTCGAGCTCCTCGCGCGCGATCCGGCCCGCCAGGAACCAACCGGTGAAGATCGAGATGCCGAGCCCACCGATGGGCAGCATCCAGTTCGAGGCCAAGTAGTCGACGACGGTGAAGAAGCCTTCGCGGCTCCCGATGGCGACCCGGCCGAGCGCCTCCGAGTAGCCCAGCGACAGCGCCGAGGGAACACCGAAGAGATAGATCCCGGCGCCGACGATGAAGGCGGCCTTCTTCCGGCCCCAGCCGCGGCGGTCGATGAAGTAGGACACCACGACCTCGAGAAGCGAGATGGTCGATGTCAGCGCGGCGAAGGCCACCAGCAGGTAGAAGACCGGTGACAGGACTCCCCCTCCGGGCAGCGCGAAGAACATCCGCGGCAGGGTGGTGAAGAGGATCGTCGCAGAGCGCTGGAAGGTATCGGCCCGTTCCGCGACGGGCACCGCGAAGATGATCGAGAACATGATGGTCGAGGCCATCAGGGCGATCAGCGTGTCGAGGAAACAGATGGTGAGCCCGGCTTTGGGGATCGAGTCCTTGCGCGAGACATAGGAGCCGTAGGTGATCATCGCTCCCATCCCGAGGGACAGGGTGAAGAACGAGTGCCCGACCGCCTCGAGGACGCCGCTGGCGGAGATCGGCCCGATGTGGAAGAGGAAGTGGATCGCCTCACCAAAACCCGGCGAGCGGAAGGAATTGACCACCAGGATCACCAGGATCACCGCCAGGATCGGCATCAGGATGAACGTGGTGCGCTCGATCCCCGCCTTGACCCCCATCATCACCACGCCGACCGTGGCCACCATGAACAAGGCGTGGAAGGTGAGCTGCATCTCCGGATTGGCGAGGAAACTACCGAAGCTCGAACCGAGGTTCGCCGCGTCGGCCGCGGTGAAGCCGTTCATCGCCCACCCGAGGCAGCGGCCGAAGTAGTAGACCGTCCAGCCGGCGATGATCGAGTAGTAGGAGAGGATGACAAAGCCAGAACCGATTCCGAGCCAACCCAGAAGCGACCAGAGCTTGCCGCCGGCGACCCCTTTGGCCAGGACCAGGAAGGCCCCGACGGGGCTCTGCTGCGTGCGCCGGCCGATGACGATCTCGGCGAGCATGATCGGTGCGCCGATGAGCAGGATCGCCGCCAGATAGACGAGGACGAAGGAGCCACCCTGGTTCTCGTACGCGATGTAGGGGAACTTCCAGATGTTGCCCAGGCCGATGGCGGAACCGGCCGCGGCGAGGATGAATCCCAGCCGCCCGAACGTCCCTCGCTGCTGCACCTCAGTGGACATGCTTCACCTCTCCCCAGGAAGCCGAGGGCTGCCGCCGGCCCACCCGGGGCCGATCGGAACCGCATCGCTCGAGTTGTATTCGAACAGACGTCAATCTGGACCGCGCCAGATCATATCACTCGGCCGCAAGGCCACTGGCGGCCGCGCCGGAGCCGCTTCAGCCCGCGATTCGGCGAGTCACGGAGCCGCTCAACCGATCGCCGAGCGACGGTCCGCCGCCGGCGACGAGCAGCAATGGCAAGCCGGCGAGGAGCGCCGTCAACAGCGCCGCGGCCCAACGCACCGCCGTCTGCGGGAAGCTGAGGTTCTCCCCGGTCTCGGTGCAGGTGAGGATCCCGACCAGCGACATCCCCGGCGTCTGTCCCCAGAAGGCCAGCGGTACGACCGCATAGAGAAAGGAGAAGGCGAGGAGGAAGACCGCGAGACCCGGCCATTGGTCGACGCTCCAGCGCATCCCGAGCAGCCGCTCGCCCAGCAGCACGAGTACCAACACCGCCCCGTGGACGGCGACGTCCGCGATCCCCGCCAGCAGGCGAGCACCGAAGCTCGCCTCCTCCCCCAACTCCGCAACGGGCTCGGCGTCCGGGTCGAAGCCCCCCTGCTCCGCCATCTCCGCGTCCGGGTCGTCTTCCGGCAGCGGATCGAAGAGCAGCTCGGGAACCTCCTCCGCTTCCTCCACGGTCGCTCGTCGCGAGCGAGGGGGAGGTGCCGGCGACTCGGACTCTGCGGGCTCGAGCTCGGGAAACAAGGGCAAGGGAAGCGGGCGGGCGGCCGCCTCGGAGGCCCGCCGGCGGGCGGTGGGACGCTCGGCCCGAGCCGCCTCGTTGGCGTCCGAGGCGGGGCCCACCTCGTCGTCCCAGGGCGGGCTCTCGAAGAGCAAAGGCTCGTCGTCGGGGGGCTCGGGTCTCTTCATCGCGGCACCGTGTTCATCGCGGTACCCCTCGTATCGCGGCACCGGAACCACCGCCGGGAGGCAGAATCACCGGTAGGGCAGGTACTTGACGTAGATCCGGTAGCGCAGGTCCGAGGGCTCCTGGGCGTACGCCTTGGCGAAGCGGTCGTGGCGCTGGGCCTCGGCGTCGTCCGGCTCCAGGCCCAGGACTTCATCGAAGCTCTGCGCGGCCTCCACCGGCTGGCTGCGCTGGAGATAGCGCACGCCGAGGTTGTAGTAGCTGTCGACCAGCAACCGGTTGACGTCCCGGTCCGCGGGGTCGGCTTCGTGGAGACGCCAGAGCGCCGGAAGGGCCTCGGCCCACTCGCCATCTTCGAACAGCTGGATCTCGATCTTCAGGGGCTCGAGCCGCTGGTCCACCTCGGCCTGAAGGTCCGTCTCCGCGCTCGCCAGCGGCCGGATGTCCGCCGCCTCGCGCAGCAGGTCCCGCGCCTTCAGGGCCTGCCCCGCGGCGAACGCTCGTCGCGCGTCGGCGATCATGCCGTCCCGCCGCTCGGCCAGGTCGCCGACGACCTCTGGGGCCGTCGCCGCCGGGGTCTCGGTCTCCACGGCAGGCGCCGCCGAGCCCGCTTCGATCTCGGCAATGAGCTTCTGGGCCTGGTCATGGAACGGGCTGTTGTCGGGGATCCGCCGCAGCTGCGAAAGGGCCATCTTGTCTTTGCCCTTCTCGTGGAGCTTTCTCGCCTGGTCGATGGGGCTCGCGCTTTCCGGCGGCGGCGTGGCCGGCGTCGCCGTATCCGTGTTGGGGAAGAAACGATCCCAGTTGGTGAACAGGAACCATCCCAGCACCAGCACGAGGACCAACGACAGGGCGCTGATCAGCGCGAAGCGGCGGCGCGCGTCGGCCCCACCCTTCTTCTTGGCCCGCGGAGCGGCAGGAGCGACCGGTGGCGGCGGCACCGCCCCGGGGTCCGGCGGAACCATGATCTCCTCATGGAGCGGCAGCTCCTCGGGCAGCGCGGCCTCGAGATCGAGCCCCTGGGGCGGAGTCATCGACGGCAGCTCCTGGACCGCCGAAGCCCCGGGGGCCCCTCGCTCGATCCGCTGCAGGTACTCGAGGGCAACGGTGTGCCCCGGGTGCAGCTCGAGGACGCGCTGGAACTTCTCCTTGGCGGCCTCGAGGCGCCCTTCCTCGAGCTCTCCCAAGGCGTCGTGGAAGACTTCCTCGACCTTCCGCTCGACCTCCGCCTTGAGGCTGCGCGCCTTCTCGATCCGGCGCGACGCCTCCTGGTGGTCGATGTCGATCAGGAAGATCCGCGACCAGGCATCGATGGCTCCCTGGAAGTCCTCCTGGTCGAACGCCGCCTGGCCTTCGTCGAGGAGCTGCTGGATCCGGTCCCCACCCGCCGCGGCCGGCGTGGCGGCCCTGGACGGCGGCGGCGTGGCGGGCTCGTCCGCGAACTCGCCGATCGAGAAGTCGAGGTCGTCGTCCAGCTCGTCGAGACCGCTCGACGGCGGATGGGTCGACCCGGAGCCAGCGTCGAGCCCCGAGGCCATCGGCGCCGCCGTATCGCTGCCGAAGGACTCGTCGAACAAGGCGTCGAAGGAGGCATCGTCGGCGAAAGGATCGGGCGCCTGGGACGGCTCGGGAGAGGCTCCGAAGGCGAAACCCGAGCCGATGTCCGCCGGCGCGGCCGATACCGGCTCACCGAGGTCGAAGCTCAGATCGCCCAAGGGATCGCCCAACGGACCGGTATCGGTCGCTGCCGGTGCGTCCTCGGCGTCGAAGGCGGACCACCCGGCTTCGACCTCGTCGGCGAGGCCCGCGAGGGGGTCTTCGGACGCGGCCGGAACCTCGAAGGTAGGGGGTAGCGGCGGTGGGGCGGCAGCCGGCCGCTGGGCCTCGAGCATTCGCTCCACCTGTGCCAAGCGCGGATCGCCGGGGTCGAGCTCGCGAGCCTGCTTTAGGAGCTTCTCGGCCTCTCCAAGGTCGCCGTCGAGCAACGCCTTCTGGGCACCGCCGAGGAACTTGACCAGGAAAGGCTCGATCCCTTGGCGTTCCTGGGCCCGCGTCACCAGCTGGCGGAGCTCTGGGGCCGCCATGACCTTTTCCTGGTGCGTGCCGGCGAGGGCCACGACCTCGTCGAACCGCCGCGCCGCGAAGAGCTCCTTGACCTGCACCGCCAACTGGTCGACGGAGGGGCCCGAAGGCGCCGCCGGCGGAGGGGCTGCCGGGGCCGACTGACCGCTCCCCGCGAGGGCGTTCCGTACCCTCTCTGCGAGTGTGCGGGCCGGAGCGAACTCGGCGTCCAGCTTGAGGATGAAGTCGCAGCCGAGCAGCGCTTCGCGCAGGTTGCCCGCCTTGGCGGACTGCAGCGCCTGATCGAAGGTGGAACGAATTCTTTGCTGAATCTCAGCAGGGAGCGATGGGTTGCCGCGATATTCCATGAAGAACGGGTGCCTTGGCAGCTCGGACGATTGCGTCGCATGCTAGCAAAGGCCCATGGGGGGCACAACTTGCACCTCGGGGCCCGCCGGAACACCGCGGAGACCGGGGTCTCGAGGCGCTCAGGCTTGCTCGAGATTCGCCAGCAGACGCCGCGGTAGGCCGTCGAAGCCGCCCGAGGACATGGTGACCAGGACGTCGCCGGGCCGGGCCAGCGCCAGGGCTCGGGAGAGGACTTCGTCGATCGATGCGCAAGCCTCGGCGGACACGCCGTCGCCATCGAGATCGTCGACGAGAGCCTCGAGGTCGAGACGCTCCTCGGGCTCCAGGCGACCCGCGTGGAAGATCGGCGCGAACAGCACCCGATCGGCGCAGCGGAAGCTCTCGCGGTAGGCGTCGTAGAACATCTCGCGCCCCGCGGTCAGGCTCCGTGGCTCGAAGAGTGCCGTCAACCGGCGGCCGGCAAAGCGCCTCCGGAGCGCTTCGAGCGATGCGCGGACGGCCGTCGGGTGGTGCGCGAAGTCGTCGACCACCGTCACCCCGGCCACCGTCCCCAGCTCTTCGAGCCGACGCGCGGTGCCCTGGAAGGCGCTCAAGGCCGCGGCGACCCGCGATGCCTCGAGACCGTCCCGACGCGCCACGGCCCAGGCCGCCAGGGCGTTGAGCACGTTGTGCCGACCCGAGACCTGGAGGTGGATCTCGACCGCGTCGGCCTCCGGGTCTCGGATGCGGAAGCTCGCTCCGTGAGCGTCTTCGTGCACCCCCGCCGATCCGCCCATGGGCCGGACGTCGTTGTCTTCGCCAAAGCCGTAGAAGACCACCGGGCAGCGCACCTTCGAACACAGCTGGCGCACCTGCTTCGAGTCTCCCCAGGCCACCAGCAGCCCGTCCTTCGGAACCAGCGCGAGGAGCTTGCGGTAGGCCGCCAGAAGGTCCTCGGGCGTCGGATAGAGGTCGGCGTGGTCGTATTCGACGCTGGTCAGAATGGCGGTGTGCGGCCGGTAGTGGAGGAACTTGGCTTCGCGATCGAAGTACGACGCGTTGTACTCGTCGCCCTCGATGACGAAGCGCTCGCCGCTGCCCAGGGCGAAGCTCGCGGGCAGGTTCTTGGGCATGCCGCCGATCAGGTAGCCGGGGTTCGCACCGCAGGCCTCGAGCACCCACGCGGTCATGGCCGTGGTCGTGGTCTTACCGTGGGTGCCGGCCACGACGACGGGCTTGCGCCCGGCGAGGAGGAAGCGTGCCACCGCCTGGGGCATCGAGATCCGCTCGACGCCGAGGGCCTCCGCCTGCTGGGCCTCGGGGTTGCCTCGCGGCACCGCGTTGCCGACGATCACCAGGTCCGGGGTCGATGCGCCGGCGGCGGGATCGAGATGCCCGGCGTCGAAGCCGACCTCGGGAACGATGCCCGCCGCCTCCAGGAGCGTGCTCATCGGCGGGTACAAGGGCCCGTCGCTGCCACGCACCTCGTGGCCCAGCTCTTGCAAAAGGCACGCGAGAGGCGCCATTCCGGTGCCGCCGATGGCGATACAGTAGATGTCCAGAGGTCGAGCGGTCACTGTGGGTCGTACTTGCCAGTCACCAACGCTGGGCGGGTCACCAATACCGGTCGAGAAAAGGGGCCGGTCAGCGATGCCGGCAGGACCGTCAGTCTAGCATCGCCGCCAGGCCAACGAGCAGCCGGTACCCGCCTGCGAATCGAGGAAGAAACGCGAAGGAGCCATGACGATGAGAGTTGCCGCAACGAGTGCCGTTTTGGCGCTCTTGACCCTGACCGCCGTCGCCCCCGCCGCCGTGCGGGCCGACACCTCCCCGACCCCCTCGACCCAGGCTCCGGCAGAGACCCATGGCCCCAAGGCCGTACCGGTCGAAGCCGTGGTCGATGCGGGCACCGTGGCCAAGGGCGAGAAGATCAAGACCACCTTCGAGATCAAGAACGAAGGCGATCAGACGCTCGAGATCACCGACGTGCGTCCCTCCTGCGGCTGCACCATCGCGACCTATGACAAGACCGTCGCCCCCGGCAAGGTCGGCAAGGTCGAGGTCGTCATCGACTCCACCAACCTCTTCGGCGCCGACGTCAAGAAGGTCACGGTGCTGACCAACGATCCCGGGAACCCGCAGATCGACCTCTCGGTCAAGAGCATCGTCCGCCCCTACCTCAACGCGGAGCCCGGCTACGCTCGCTTCAACGTCGTCCAAGGTGAGAAATCGGGCACCGTGACCCAGGCGATCTGGTCGGAGGACGGCCAGCCCTTCCACATCGTGTCCGTCGAAGCCCCGGAGGGTCCCTTCACCGTCAGCTACCGCGAAGCCACCGAGGCCGAGCGGATCAAGGACGCCAAGGGGCCGCAGTACATGGTCGACCTGACGATCAACGATGGTGTCGCCCCGGTGGGTCCGATCACCGGTGGCGTGGCGATCGTCACCGACCATCCGAAGCAGAAGGCGATGCGCATCCCCGTGTCGGGCTTCGTCCGTCCGATCCTCGCGGTCACCCCCCAAACCGCCAACTTCCGCAAGATCGAGCTCAAGGAGCCCCTCCAGGCCAACGTGCTCATCAAGAACTACGCGACCGAGAAGATCCAGCTCACAGGCATCGAGTCGTCGCTGCCCACCGTCAAGGCGGAGATCGTCCCCCTCGAGGAGGGTCGCCGCTACCAGGTCAAGCTGATCCTGGGTTCCGACACCCCCAAGGGTGAGCTCGACGGGACCCTCAAGATCACCACCGACAGCCCCAAGGTTCCGACTCTCGAGATCCCGGTGATCGGCACCGTGATCTGAGCCGCCTCCTCCTCAAGCAGTCTCCTCTTTCGAGTTGACCCGCCGGGTTTTTAGGGTTCCCGGCGGGTCTTTTTCGTGCTCCGAGAGCAGGCGTGAACCGGCTGGCGGCGTTGACCGCCCCGGGGGCTTGGCGTAGCCTGCCCTCGACCCCGCGCGCCGCGAGCGGCGGATGTCGCGAGGACACCCCCGAGGAGAATCCACGTGAGCTTGACCTACGGCGAGTACCTCAAGATCGACCAGTTGCTGGCGCTCCAGTCGCCGAGGTCGACCCCCGAGGAGCATGACGAGACGCTGTTCATCATCATCCATCAGGTCTACGAGCTGTGGTTCAAGCAGATCCTGCACGAGCTCGAGTGGCTCGGCGGGGCCCTCGAGGCTGACGACACGCCTCGCGTGCTGGCCACCTTCAAGCGCATCCTGACGATCCTGAAGACGCTGGTGGCCCAGGTCGACGTCCTCGAGACGATGACCCCGGTGTCCTTCCTGTCGTTCCGCTCGCGCATCGAGAATGCCAGCGGCTTCCAGTCGGCTCAGTTCCGCGAGGTCGAGTTCGTTCTCGGGCACCGCCGCGCAGGGATGATGCGGTACTACGGGGAGGACAGCGGTGAGCGTGCCCGGTTGTCGGCGATCCTCGAGCGGAGGAGCCTCTGGCAATCCTTCCTGATCTACCTGCGGTGCCGCGGCTTCGAGATCCCCGAGGACCTCACCGCCATGCCGGCCCGGGATGCGCACGGCGAATCGGCGGCGGTGCAGGCGGTCTTGGTCGGTATCTACCGCGACCGGCCCGAGGTGCGGGACGTGTGCGAACGCCTGGTGGACCTCGACGAAGGACTCCAGGAGTGGCGCTACCGGCACGTCAAGATGGTCGAGAGGACCATCGGCTTCAAGCCCGGAACCGGTGGCTCGAGCGGTGCCGAGTATCTCCGCACGACCATCTTTCACCCCCTCTTCCCCGACCTCTGGGCGATCCGCACCCACCTGTGACAGCCGCGGCCCCAAGCACCGGTGTGCCGGTTCGCCCGGTGACCGCGGAAGCCCTCTTCGCCTCGCCCAACGCGCTGGCACCGCACTACCGTCGCTTCCGTGTCGCCGAGCGGCTGCTGCTCACCGGCCACTCGCACCAGGCCTGGCCCGACCGGGCTCTCGAGGGTCAACAGCGCGCCTGGCTCGACGCGGCAGAGCTGGTCGACGACAAGTGGGGCCGTGCTTTCGAACGCGCCGACCGTGTGCGGAACGGCTTCGCCCGGCTGCTGCAGGACGACGAGGGACTCTACGCCCTGGGCGCCAACACCCACGAGCTGGTCATCCGCTTCCTCTCGGCCCTGCCCCTCGATCGGCGGCGTCGGCTGGTGACCACCGACGGCGAGTTCCACACCTTGCGCCGTCAGCTCGCACGCCTCTCCGAAGCGGGGTTCGACGTGGTCTCTGTGCCGGCGGATCCACCCGAGGACATCGCTCCGCGACTCGTCGCCGCGGTGGACGACCGGACGGCGGCGGTGCTGGTCTCCGCGGTCCTGTTCCAGAACTCCCGCATCGTCCAAGGCCTGGGCGAGGTTGCGGCGGCCGCGAGACGCTGCGGTGCCGAGCTCTTGGTCGACGTCTACCACGCCCTGGGCGTCGTGCCCTTCTCCCTCTCGGAGCAGGGCCTCGACGAGTCCTTCGTGGTCGGGGGCGGTTACAAGTACTGCCAGCTGGGTGAGGGCAACTGCTTCCTGCGCCTGCCGCCCCGGCGCGAGTTTCGGCCGGTAGTCACCGGCTGGTTCAGCGAGTTCAGCGCGCTGGCAGAGAGCGGCCCCGGGGGTACGGTGAGCTATGGCCAAGGTGCCGACGTTTTCGCCGGCTCGACCTACGACCCGACCAGCCATTATCGGGCGTCCGAGGTCTTCGACTTCTTCGCCGAGGCCGGCCTCACCCCGGAGCTCTTACGCCGGGTCAGCCAGCATCAGGTGGGGCTCCTGGCCCGGGCGGTCGACGAGCTCGACCTGCCTGCGGAGCTCCTGGGGCGCGATCTGCGGGCGCCGTTGTCGGAGATCGGGGGCTTTCTGGCCTTGAGCTCACCGCGTGCGGGCGAGCTCTGCGACGGGCTCCGGCGGGCGGGGGTCCTGACCGACCACCGCCGGGGTGTGCTCCGCCTGGGCCCCGCGCCCTATCTCGCGGACGAGCAGCTGCTCGAAGCGGTGGCGTGTCTCGGGGCGGTGGCTCGCGAGCTCCTCGTCTAGCCCACCGCGGCGCCCTCCCAAAGTCCGCCCCCAGACACACGTCGACCGCAGCCCCGGGGTACGGGGGACTGCGGTCTCGTCACCGGATCTCGTCAACCAGTGCGCGCCGCGACTCGCGGCACCAGGAGTCGCGGGCCTCAGTTGGCGCTGGCAGCGGCGGCGCCGCCCTCGTCGTCCTCGTAGGCGTAGCGCAGGTCTTCGGGGATCTCGAACTCGAGCTGGCTCTTACAGAACGCCTTCCAGTCGTCGTCGACGGCGTCGAAGATGTAATCCTCGGAGTCGAAGACGTCCTTGACCACCGTGAAGTTGTCCTGGAGGTAGACGATGCTCTCGTCGCCCAGCTCGTCCTTGTCCTCCCGGTCCTTCTCCTGCCAGTTGGCGAAGGCCCGAAGGTCCTTCAAGTAGTACGCCTTGCTGTACTTTCTCATCTCTGCCATGGTCTACACACCTTCAAGTCAAGCGGTCATCGATGGGCGCGCCGGTGCGGCGCGCCGCGCGAGGGTGCCTCAGCTGGCCTGACCACCCTCTTGCTGACGCCGGCGCTCGTCTTCTTCCATCTTCTTGCGCAAGCTCAGCGGACGCATGTCGGTCCACACCTCTTCGATGTAGTCGAGGCACTCTTGCTTGTTGCCGTGCTTGCCGACGTCGTTCCAGCCCAGCGGCAGCTCCCGATCCTCGGGCCAGATCGAGTACTGCTCTTCGTGGTTGATGACGACCATGTAGGTCGTCTTGTCGTCTTCTTCGTCCCAGCTCATGGTTGCCTCCTCAGGGTCTCGGTTCTCTGCGTTTCGGGGCCGTCGGCCCGATTCCCTCGGGCGCTTGCTGGCGGTCGGGGCATGCCAAACCTTTTCGGAAAACACGTCTCCGCCAGGCACTATAGTGCCCGCGCCGGCCGGGATCGGGACAGCTCGGCCTGCTGTTTCACCACCAGGATCGTCAGCTCAGCAGGTCCGAGACGTCCCCGGCCGTCCTCTCCTCAGGAGGTCGGCCGCGCTGGAACAGCCGGGCCCCCGGCGCGCCGATCAGCCGTGCTCGGTCGCCGTCCACCCGCACCATGCTGCCCTCGCGCAGACCGAGGACCGCCGGATGGTTGTGCTCGTGGAACTCGCGGATCCGCGTTTCGCGCGTCTCCCCCATGTGATGCGAGGTCGGATCGGGGTCGAGATAGTGCGGGTTGATGTTGAAGGGCACGAGGTCGAGCGCCTCGAAGGTGGGCGGATAGATGATCGGCATGTCGTTGGTGGTCTTGATGGTCGGCCCGCAGATCACCGTACCGGCGCTGGTCCCGAGGTAGGGCCTACCGCCGCGAGCACCCTCGGCGAGGACCCGCACCAGGCCGTGCTCGTACAGCCGGGTCAGGAGCAGGAAGGTGTTGCCGCCACCGGTGAAAATCGCCTCGGCAGATCGGGCGGCGGCCCGGGGATCTGCCGCCTGATGGACCGAGTCGAGCCCGAACCCCAGGCTCTCGAAACGCTCCTGGGCGAGCCGGGCATAGGCATCGACGTCCTTTTGCGCGTAGGGCACGAAGAGAACCCGACGCACCCCTTGGAAAAGATCCCGGATCTCCTCCTCGCAATGATCGAGATAGCCGGTACCGAACACCCGCGAGCTGCTCACCAATAGCAATCGCCGCATCTTCGCCTCTCCCTTCCTTGCCCGGGTCGACCCCGCCAGCGGGCAGATCGTAGCACCCGCCGCCGGCGCCTCAGGCGGCCTCCACCGGCGGCCTCGGATCGGGCAACCAGCGCCACAGCAGCAACGCCAAGATCAGGGTGGCCATGCCTGCGGCGGCGTAGGGCGCTTCCACCGCGACGTGGTCCATGGCCCAGGCCCCCACGACGTTCGAGACGATGGCGCCGGCGCCCGCCCCGGCCATGGCCACCCACGTCTGCCCGGTCGCGCGCAGCCTTGCCGGCGCGACTTCCTCGAGATAGAGCGGGGCGCCGATGAACATTCCCACCACCCCGACGCCGTGGAGGACCTGGACCGCCGCGACGACACGGAGGTCCGCGGTCAGCGCACAGGTGGTCCAGCGGATGCATTCGGCCAGGAGACCGATCGAGATCATGCCGCGAGCCCCGACGAGGCGCTGCGCGGTCCCCACGAGGGTCATGAGCGGGATCTCGAGCACCAGCATGAGCAACCACATCCGCGACACCGTCGCCGCGTCGCCGCCGCGGGAGGCGACGTACAAGGGGAAGAGGTAGATCGGTCCCTGGATGAAGGCGTGGAAGAGAAAGACGAACGGCAGGAGATGCGCGACGGGCCGGTGCCGTAGGAGACGCCACCCGTCCCCCGGAGGCGAGCGCTCGAGGAGACCGGGTACCACCGGGGAGCTCAGGGCCGCGACGACCGATGCGGCACTGAGGGCGGCGACGAAGGGAAAGACCGCCGTCAGGGGCGGTTCGAATCCCGCCAGGGCCGAAAGCCCGGGGAAGGCGGTGACGCAGGCGAGGAATCCCAGCGTGCCCCAGACCCGGACGCCGCCAAAGCCGCGCGGCCCCAGGGCGCCGAGACTGGTGGCCGTGGCCAGCGGGATCACCGCGGTGTGGAAACAGGCGAAGAGCACCGTACCGAAGAGCACTGCGGTGAAGCCGTCGAAGCGGGTCAGCAGCACCATCGACAGCGCCGAGGCCGCGGCCAGGCCGGCCAGCACGCCGCGGCGCGATCCGGTACGGTCCGCCAGCCGACCCCAGAGCGGTTGCGCCGCCATCCCTGCCGCCGGTACCGCCGCCAGCACCAGCCCCACCTGGCTGCTCGAGAAGCCCAGCGCCTCTTTGAGGTAGAGCCCGGCATAGGGCAGGAACACCCCCATGCCACCGAGGTAAAGAAACCAGAACGCCGCGAGAGGTAGGCGTCGCAAGGGCGAGCCGTCAGCCGCCCGGCAGCCGGCCCGCCAGCGCTTCGGCGAGACCCGTGGGCAGACGCGTCAAAAGTCCCAGGGCGCAGCGCATCTGCCACGGAAAGACGACCTCGCCGCGACGGTGCGCGATGGCGTCGGCGATCTTGCGGGCGGCACGGTCGGTGGGCCAGAGGAAGGGCATCGGGAAACGGTTCTTGGCGGTCAGCTCGCTCTCGACGAACCCGGGACAGATCGTCGTCACGGCGATCCCGTGGCGGCGGAGGGACAACCGCAGACTCTGGAGGTGCACCCGGAGAGCGGCCTTCGACCCGCAGTAGGCCGCGTGGTCGGGAAAGCCGAAGAACGCCGCAACCGAGGCGACGCCCACCAGGTGCCCCGCACGACGCTCGAGGAAGCGGGGCAAGGCCCAGTCGATGGTGTGAAGGGCTCCGAGGAGGTTGACGTCGTAGATTCCCGCGGCGCGACCGGGCTTGAAGGCTCCTGGCGCCTCGGGGCGGCCGAAGCCGGCATTGGCTACCACCACGTCGGCGGGACCGAGCTCGGCCTCGAGCCCATCGAGGGCGGCGGCCAGACCCGGACCGTCGGTGACGTCCGCCTCCGCCCAACCGGCGGCCGCACCATCGTCTCGCAGCGCGCGGGCGAGGGTCTCGAGCCGGTCTTCGCGCCGCGCCAGAAGGCCCACCTTCGCCCCGCGTCGCGCCAGCTCGCGCGCCAGGTGCTCGCCGATCCCCGACGAAGCGCCGGTGATCAGTACGACTCGCTGGGCGAGGGAGCTCATCCGAGAACGGTCCTTGGGCAGTCGGTGGTCGGCATCGTCGGACGCGGGCCGTGGGGGGCGGAGTCCTCAGGCCCCTTCGCGTGCACGCCGCGCCTGGATGAAGGAGCGGATGCACAACACGAGGAAGATCAGCGACAGCACCGCCATCGTGCCCTTCGACACCACCGCCGGACTCGCTGCGCCACCGGTGATCAGCGTCAACAGACCCTTGGCGGTGGCCAGGAAGCCGATCAGACCCAGCATCGCGGCGCCGTGCATGGCGTGCTTCAACAGGTGCTCGCGGCGAGCGAGCCAACCGGCGACGACGACGAGCACACCGAAGGCGGCCGGGATCAGCGCGGTCTTGCTGACTCCACCGGTCGAGGTGTAGCCGATGACGCCCAGCGCGATGAGGGCTAGGCCATAAATCATGGTGACAACGGGCATGGAGAACCTCCGGAGTTGGCGGATCTTGGAGCGGTCCGGTCCCGGCATCTTATACGAGCCCGAGGAGCCGGACAGCGCCTCGAAGCGGTGCCACGGCCCCGAGACCAAGACCCGTCACCTGACACCAACCGCGATCGACTCGCTATCCGCCGGACGCGAGGCTGACCGGCCCGTCGGGTAGACTGACCGACGATGGAGCCCACCGAGCGCCTCGAGCAAGCCCTCCACCAAACCTTTGGCCACACGACCTTTCGCCCCGGCCAGCGCCGCGCCGCGGAAGCCGTGCTGAGCGGTCGCGACGTCGTCGCGGTGATGCCCACCGGCGCCGGCAAATCGCTGTGTTACCAGCTCCCGGCGTTGCTCCTCGAGGGCACGACGGTGGTGATCTCGCCGCTCATCGCCCTGATGAAGGACCAGGTCGACGGGCTCAAGAGGCGCGGGGTGGCCGCCGCGGCGATCCACTCGGGGCTCGCCGCCTCCGAACGCCACGCCGCCGAGCGTGACCTCGCCGCCGGCCGGCTACGGCTGGTCTACGTCGCTCCCGAGCGGTTGGCCAGCACCCGGTTCCGGGCCGGCCTCGAGCGCGCCCGCGTCGTCCGGCTGGTGGTCGACGAGGCCCACTGCATCAG
>JAGQSE010000654.1 GCA_020439725.1 Acidobacteriota bacterium | reverse complement strand
GGACGCTGGTGCGGCGGCTCGCCGGCGACCTCGACGCGGTGGTCCTCAAGACCCTGGCCTTCGATCGTGAGGAGCGCTACGGCTCGGTCTCCGAGCTCGCCGCCGATCTCGACCGCGTGCTCCACCATCGATCGGTGACGGTGCGCGACGCCCCCTGGCCGGAGCGGGCCCTAAGGCTCGTCCGCCGCCATGCCGCCGCCAGCGTCGCGGTGGCCGTGGCCGTGGCGCTGCTGACGGCGGCCGTCGCCCTGGCTACGCTGGCGCTGGTCCGCGGGGCGCGCGCCGAAGCGGAGGCACAGCGCGAAGCCGAGGCCACCCGCCAGGCGCTGGCCTTCGTCGTCGACCTCTTCGAGGCCGCTTCGCCAGGGCAGGCCCAGGACCAGGACCTGAACGCCCAGGAGCTCCTCGATCTGGGACGCGAGCGGATCCGAGGGCTCGACCTGCCACCCCTCGAGCGCGCGCGGCTCCTGGAGATGCTGGCCGAGACCAACCTCCGTCTCGAGCGCTTCGACCAGGCCCGTGAGGCCGCGGTGACCGCTTACTCGCTGCGCCGGTCGGAGCTCGGCGACGACGCCCCCGAGCTCGAAGCGAGCGCCTCCCTCCTCCGGCGAATCGACAGCGCGGAGCGGGCCCATGCCGAGAGCACCGGTTGAGCGGGCGTCAGCCGCCGAGAAGGAGGTCCGCGTCCGTCGGATCGAAGACGTCGAGGGAAGCGGGAAGCCGGGCCGCGAGGCGCCGGGCGGCGGCGGCAGGAGCCGGGTCCCCGTGGCGGGCGGCCCAAGCGGCATGGCGGACGACGAGGGCGAGCTCGAGACTGCGACCGAGAGCCAGGGCGAAACGCCGAGCTCCAGCCTCGAGGGCGGCACGGTCGTCGGCGGTCGCCGCCAGCCAGGCCAGCGCGCCGTCGAAGCTGCGCCGCGCCGCCGCCGCAGGCTCGACCAGCCCGGGTCCCGGATCCACCAGGCATCGCTCGAGCTCGCGCGCCAGCGGCGCGGGTCCCCCGGTCTCGCCGAGGGCGCGGAGCAGGTCGAGGGAGAGGACGTTGGTGGTTCCTTCCCAGATCGGCAGCACCTGCGAGTCGCGGAGCAGCACCGGTAGGCCGGTGTCCTCGACATAGCCGGCTCCGCCGAAGGCCTCGAGGACCTCGCTGGCCACCGTCACCGCCTGCCGTCCGGTGGTCAGCTTGGCCACCGGGGTGAGCAGCCGAAGCAGCGCCAGCTCGTCCTCCGACGCCTCGCCGACCTCCTCGAGACCGAGCAGCTCGACCACGCGGAAGGTCAGGTGGAAGGCTCCTTCCTGCTCCGCCTGGAGGCCCGCCAAGGTATCGCGGTGCAGGGGCTTCTCGGCCAGGCGAGCACCGAAGGCGTGGCGGCGGGCGGCGTAGTCACCGGCCAGGGCGAGCCCCCGCCGCATCAGCGAGACGGCGCTGACCGCGTTCCAGGTGCGCGTGACGTTGAGCATCGGTGCGATGGCCCGGACGCCGTGCTCGAGGCCCGCCACCGGCAACGCCGGGACGCCGCGCAGCAGCAGCTCGGCGGTGGGAAGCTTGCGCGTCCCGAGCTTGTCCTTGAGCCGCTGGATCTGGAAC
>JAGQSE010000653.1 GCA_020439725.1 Acidobacteriota bacterium | reverse complement strand
AGCACGAGCTCCGCCGAAATGACGCCGAGGCCGCGCGCGGTCAGCTCGTCGAGCCCACGTCGCACCGGATGGTCGTGGTGGAAGTAGTCGAGGAAGCTGCTTTCCAGGTAAAGCCGCGGGAGGCCTGCCGCCGCCACCAGCCCGGCCAGTGCGAAGAGCCCGAGGGTTCGCCCGCGGTGGGCAACGGCGCCGGCGGCCCAGGTGCCCCCCCAGCGGCTGAAGAGGCGGTCGAAAGCAGTTTGCCTCGCCGAAGACGGCGCTTCCCTCGTCCGCGCGAGGAGCGCCGGATAGAGCGTCACCGCCGCGGCGGTCATGAACAGGAAGCCGCCCAGGGACCACAAGCCCAGGGCGCGCACCGACGGGAGCTGGGCGACCACGAGCGAGCCGAAGCCGACGGCGGTGGTGCCCCCGGTGCACACCACCGCCCACAGCTTGGCGTCCAAGGTCGCCCGAGCGGCTGCCGGAGCGCTGGCGGCCCGGCGGCGCTCGGCCCGGAAGCGCACCTCGAGATGGATGGCGGTGGCGAGGGTGACGACGAAGAGCAGCGGTACGAGGACGACGGTGACCATGTCGACGGCGACTCCCGCCCAGCCCATGGCCCCGAAGACGCAACCCTGGCAGAACAGGACCAGGACGAGCGGTCGGAACGCGCCGCGGAGGCCTCCGAAGACCGCCGCCAGGAGCAGCAGCGCGAGCAGCGCGAGGATCGGGAAGAAGATCTCGGCCATCTCGAGGAGCGCCCGGTCGAGAGCCCGCTGCACCGCGGGAAGACCGGTGACCCAGGCGCGGATCCCCGGCGGCGGCGAGGCGACCCGCTCTTCGAGCGCCTCGAGGACCTGCTCCTGGTCGCGGCTCGAAAGCTTGTAGAGGGCCACCAGGACGGTGACCGTCGTGCCGTCGTCGCTCACCCAGCCGGCCTCGTGGTCGAGGGGATCGGCCAGGACCTCGGCCCGGAAGCCCGCGGGATCGGCGGATAGATCGTCGCCGAGGCGCCAGCGGTGATGCGCCACTGGACCCGCCGTCGCCAGGACGCCGCGAACGTGGGCCGCGCTCTCCTCGATGCCGGCGATCCAGGCGAGGCCTTCGCGGGTCCAGATCCCCGGTCCCTCGAACACCAGCCGGACGCTGCGGTCGCGCCCGAAATCGAATTCGAAGCGCTCGTAGCGGGCCAGGGCGTCGGCGTCGCGGACGAAGAAGCGCTCGGGCGAATTGTCGAGCGAAAGCCGGGCGAGCCCCGGAGCCAGGGCGAGGAAGAGCACCAGGCAGCCCACGAGGACGCGCCCCGGGTGCTCGACCCAGGACGCCAGGCTCGTCCCGAGCCGGGTCCCGGGTGGAGAAGCACCGGCAGCGTTCATGGAGAGAGCCTACCCCGCGACGCGGCGCGCCCGACCCCTGGCGGCGCTAAGCTCGACGCCTGGGCTTACCGTGATCGGCCGGGCACCGGTTCCTGGGCCGGCACTGGAAGCTTCGAACCGCGAATCGTGAGAGAGGAGATCGGTGATGGGTGTTCAGCGCGTGGTGATCCTCGGAGCCGCCGGCCGCGACTTCCACAACTTCAACTGCCTCTGCCGCGGCGTCGAGGACGTCCGGGTGGTCGCCTTCACGGCGACCCAGATCCCCGACATCGAGGGTCGAACCTATCCGGCGGAGCTGGCCGGGGAGCTCTACCCGCAGGGCATCCCGATCCGTCCGGAAGAAGAGCTCGAGGCGTTGATCCGCGAGCACGACGTCGACCAGGTCTGGTTCTCGTACTCGGACGTTTCGCACCTCCACGTGATGCACCTGGCGAGCCGCGTCGTGGGCTGGGGACCGCACTTCGTGCTGTGCTCGGTACCCCGGACGATGCTCGCCGCCCGCTGCCCGGTCATCGCCGTCACCGCGGTACGTACCGGCGCCGGTAAGAGCCAGACCACCCGCTTCCTCGCCCGCCATCTGCGCGACCGCGGGCTGCGCGCCGTGGCCGTTCGCCACCCCATGCCCTACGGCGATCTGGCCCGCCAGGCCTGTCAGCGCTTCGCCTCCTACGAGGACCTGGACCTGCACCACACGACCATCGAGGAGCGCGAGGAGTACGAGCCCTACATCGACCACGGGCTGGTCGTCTACGCCGGTGTCGACTACCACCAGATCCTCGAGCGCGCCGAGGCCGAAGCCGACGTCATCCTGTGGGACGGCGGCAACAACGACACGCCGTTCTACCGCCCGGATCTCCACATCACCGTTCTCGACCCCCATCGTCCCGGGGACGAGGAGGCCTACTATCCCGGCGAGACCAACCTGCTGATGGCCGACGTCCTGCTGGTCAACAAGGTCGGGACTGCCTCGCCGGAGGGCGTCGAGCGGGTCCTCGAGAGCTGTCGCCGCCTCAACCCCACGGCGGAGGTACTGCGGTGTCGCTCCGCCATCACGGTGGCCCAGCCCGAGCTGATCCGCGGACGCCGCGCGGTGGTGGTCGAGGACGGGCCGACCCTGACCCACGGCGGTATGAGCCGTGGGGCCGGCTGGTACGCCGCCCAATCCGCCGGCGCCGCCGAGATCGTCGATCCGCGCCCCTACGCCGTCGGCTCCATCGCCGAGACCTACGCCAAATATCCCAATGCCGCCGGGATCCTGCCCGCCATGGGCTATGGCGACCAGCAGATCCAGGACCTCTTGGCGACCCTCGAAGCCGTGCCGGCGGATGTCATCGTCGAGGGCACACCCATCGAGCTGCGGCGGCTGATCCAGCCGTCCAAACCCATCGCCGACGTGCGCTACGAGCTCGAGCCGCTCGAGCCGGGCCGCCTCGAGGCGCGAGTGGACGAGGTGCTGGCAGGGAGAGTGGGCTAGACGCTCTCTTCCACCAGCTCGCGGAGTCGCAGGAGGTACGGCTTGCCCTTCGGGGTACCGAAACGCGTGAGGAAGCTCATCAGCAGGCGCCAGGGCCAGGCGATCCCGGCGTGCGACAGATCGATCCGCTGCACCAGACGGGTACCGGCTTCCCGATCCTCGAGGCGGTAGGACTCGACGATCACACGGTCCCGGGGCGCGCCCGGCTCGCGGAGCTCGATCTCGAGGCGGTAGGGTGGCTCGGAGCGCCGAACCACCGCATCGAACTCCGAGTCGCGGCCGTTCATGCGGTAGAGGACGGTGTAGGTGTCGCCGGTTGCGAGCTCGCCCGAGCTCTCGCGGTCGATCGACACCAGTTTCGGGTTCCACTCGCCGACGCGCATGGGATCCGCCACCCAGGGCCACACCTCGGCGGGGGCGGCGTCGATCCAGGCCTTGTGGACGAGGGTCATCGCGGCGACCGGGGGCTCGCGGCCCGTCAGCCCTCGGTGGCGCGGCGGCGATCCGCGGCGTCTTCGAGGAGCTTGGCGATGACGTCCAGCGGGAGCTGCTCGACCTTCCGGAAGCGGATGCAGCTCTTGCCGACGTCGAGGGGGGCGAGCCGCGGCTTCGCCGCCTCGACCAGGTCGGGCTCGCTGACGTAGAGCGAAAAGTAGTTCTTCTGCGCGGCGAGGGCGAAGAGGGGTCCGTTCCAGTCCCAGTGCGGCAGCTTGTACTTCATCAGCTCCTCCGCCTCGGGGGCCGCCGCCCGGATCATCTCGCGCAGCAGGCGTAGGGTGCGGCGACGACCCTCCGGTTGCTCCTCGAGATAGGCGTCGACGGTAGGGGCCTCGCTCTGCATGGCATGTCCTCCGGGTCAGGGCCCATGAGGGGCCTTCAGCTCCTGGGTACCAACGCGACGGCTCGCAAGGGGCCGCCGGAACCGCCGGCGATCTTCATCGGCAAGGCGATGAGCCAGGCGCCGGTGGCCGGGACCTCGCGGAGATGGGCGATGTTCTCGAGCCCGAGGACGTTGGCCGCGGCGGCGACCTGATGGACCTTGAACTCGGTCGAGGGGCCGTAGTCGATGCTCGCGGTGTCGACGCCCAGGGCCGCGACCTTGCGCTCGTCGACCAAGAGCCGCGCGGCGTCCTCGCCGTAGGAGGGGAAGTGCAGGTTCGAGGCGTCGCCGGGGGTATCGTCGCCCAGGTAGCTCTTGCGATCCGGCCAGCGATCCCCCCAACCGGTGCGGAGCAGCACCATGGCCCCCGCGGGAACCTGGCCGTGTTCGGCCTCCCATGCGGTGACGTCCTCGGCGCTCAGCCGGTAGTCGGCGTCCGCCGCCGCCTTCTCCGCCACGTCGATCACCACCGCCGGCCCCATCAGCTGATCGACGGGGATCTGGTCCGCGGTGTGCTTGCCCTCCCCGAAGTGGATCGGCGCGTCGAGGTGGGTACCGCCGTGCTCGGGGGTGCACAAGGAGTTGGCGGCATA
>JAGQSE010000652.1 GCA_020439725.1 Acidobacteriota bacterium | reverse complement strand
AGGGGATAGAGATCGTAGCCCATGATCCAGGGAAAGGGGACGTGGGCCGCCGTCGGGATCAGGTCGGCGAAGAAGACGCCCCGGGCGCCCTCGCCGCCGTCGAGGAGCAGGATGCACATATCGGCGTTGTGCCCCGGGGTCCGTACCGCCTTGAGCCCCGGCACCGGCTCCGCCTCGTCGCCGAAGAGCTCGACCACCCCGGCTTCGAAGAGGGGTTCCCAGTTGCGCCCGTCATAGCTGGCGGCATCGCGCTCGGTGGGCCGACGCGCGTGCTCGAGCTCTCCACGCTGGATCCAGTAGCGCGCCTTGGGGAAGGTCGGCACCAGCTTGCCGCCTTGCTCGCGGGTGTTCCAGCCGCAATGGTCGAAATGCAGGTGTGAGAGGACGACGTGGGTGACGTCGCCGAGCTCGTAGCCGGCGTCGCGGATCGCCTCGGGGAGTCGGCGGTCGCCCTCCCGGAGCCCGAAGATGCGGCGGAACTTGTCGTCGTTCTTGTCGCCGATGCCGGTGTCGACGAGGGCCAGCTGATCACCGCTCTCGACCAGTAGACAGTTGGTGACCATCGAGATGCGGTTGAGCTCGTCGGCGGCCTTGGCTTTTTGCCACAGGGTCTTGGGCACGACGCCGAACATGGCACCGCCGTCGAGGCGGAACTCGCCGTCGGTGACGGTCCGGAGGCGGAGCCGGCCGAGCTCGAGGGAGCGGCCTTCGAGGGAGGAATCCTGCGTCATGACCCGAGGAGTCTACCCGATCGCCGCCGCGAGGGTCGAGGTACGCCCCGGCCCCCGAGCGAGCCTCGGCGCGTTCTCATCCATCGCCGGATGTGGTAGAAATCCTTTCGATTTCGAGGGTTGGCGGAGCCGCGCCGCCCCCGCCCTCCACCCCGCCGTCAGCGAAGGTCCAGGAACACGGTCCAGGAACGAGGTCCAGGAATCCATGAGTCAGCGTCGTCGCAGTCTACGCCCGAGAGCCTGGTCGCCGGGCAGCGCGCTTCGGGTACCGCTGTTGGCGGCATGTCTGACGCTGTCGGCCACCGCCGGCTGGGCGCAGCTATCCTTGACGCGGCCACCGCTGGTTTCGGCACCGGGTCCCCAGGACCTGACCTCCGCCGTCGACGCCGCCTTCACCCGCGCCCTGCCCTGGCGCTTCCTCGGCCCCGCCGGCGAAGCAGACGCCGAGCTCGACCACCTCGCGGTCAGCGACGGCGCACAACCAACGCTCTTCGCCACGCGGCTCGCGGGGGCGCCTTTCCGCCTCTCCCTCGATGCCGCCGGCCCCTTCGACGGCGGCATCGACGAGTTCGTGTCGGTGCCGCGAGCGACCTCGCTGATCCCCGACCCTCGCCGGCCGCAGGTGGTCTACGCCACCGCCGGCGACGGCACTCTGCTGCGCTACGACGGATCGACCGGACAGACGCGCCAGATCAGCGTCTGGCCGCGGCCGCGCGGCTTCGACACCGGGGCTGCACCGCTCTACCGCTTCGCTCCGGCCTTCCCGGTGTTCTTCTCGGCCCACGACGCGGACGCGCTCTACGCCGCCGGCAACCTGCTCTTCACCTCGACCGACGCCGGCCAGACCTGGGCGGCGGTGAGCCCGGACCTCACCCGGCCGCGACGTGGCGGGGGGCGCGGTGACGGCGTCCTGGTGGCGGCTTTCGAGTCGAGGGTCGAGGCTGGTGTCTTCTGGACCGCCTCCGACACCGGGGTGGTCCACCTGTCGCGCGATTTCGCCGCCACCTGGCTCGACGTCACGCCGCCCCAGCTGCCCGCCGGCGCCCGCATCACCGCCCTCGTACCGCACCCGCAGGCACCGGGCTATGTCTATCTCGCCGCGGTCGACCCCGACGGTGCCGACTCCGCCACGACGCCGCCCTGGGTGTTCCGCAGCCAGGACTATGGCGCCACGTGGACGGCCCTGACCCGCGGTCTGCCGGCCTCGACACGGGTACGCACGCTGGTGGTCGACCCCGAGCGCGCGGGGCTGCTCTTCGCCGCCACCGACGACGGGCTCTTCCTGACCCTCGACGACGGTAGCCGGTGGCGGCGCTGGCCCCCCGCCGACGCGGTGCCGCCGATCCGCGACCTGGTCTTCGCCGGCCGCTCGCTGGTGGCGGCGGTCGAAGGGGGCGGCTTGTGGGTTCAGGACGATCTGGCGCCGCTTCGCCAGTTGAGCTCTGAAGCGCTGACCCAGGACTTCTATCTCTTCAGCCCCACGCGCGCGGTCCGTCGCGGCGCCCAGGACCCCCGCCGGGCCGCGGTGGGTGCGGACCCTGAGACCGACGGTGTGGCCATCTTCTACCGCCTCGGCTCGCTGCCCGCGGGAACCGAGGTCCAGCTCCAGCTGCTCGGCCCTGGCGGCGTCAAGATCCGTTCCTACACGACCGCCGTCGGAGTCGTCGCGGGCTCCCGCCGGCCGCCGGCCCGTCCCGGCCTCAATCGCTTCGACTGGGATCTGCGCTACCCGCCGGCGGAGGGATCGTCGGAACCCGGTCAGCGCGGCCTGTGGCGCGGCGGCCCCCGCGTCCTCCCGGGCTCCTATCTGGTGCGCCTGGCGGTGGGTAGCGACTCGACCACCGCGCAGTTCCGGGTCGACCGCGACCCGCGGGTGAGCGCCTCGCCGGAGGCTCTCCAGGCGCAATTCGACTTCCTGCTCCGGGTGCGTGACGAGATCGGTCACGTCTACCGGGTGCGCCGCGACATCGAGCGGCTGGCGCGCCTGCTGGCCCGCGCCCCGGCGGAGACGGGGCTCGACGTTGGCTCGGCGCCGGCCGGCGCCCGCGCCACCGCGGCGCTGCGCAACCTGCGCCAGAGCCTCCAGGGTCTCGACCTGCTGCTGGGCCCGACGGCCCTGGCAGGCCCCGACGAGGCGCGCTCCGGCGGTCTCGCGGAGCAGCTCTCGGAGCTCGCCGCCAGCGTCGAGCTCGCTCTGGACCGGCCGACGGCGTCGCAAGCGGCGGTGCTCGAGGAGCTCGTCGCCGAGGTCGAGGCCGCCGCCGACACCTTCCAGCGGCTCGAGACCATCGACCTGGCGGCGCTCAACGAGCTGCGTCGCGAGCAGGGCCTGCCCGCGCTCCTCCTCCCCGCCACCGTCGAGCCCGCACCCGACGCCGAGGCCGAAGAGGCCGAAGAGCCCGCGGAAGCCGTGGAGCCCGCGGATTCCACCACCGACCCCGAACTCGACGCGCTCCCACCCGCCGCCATCGACGATCCGGCGGGCAGCGTCGCGGCGGCGCCGCAGGGTCCCGCCGACACCATCGACGCCGTACCGGACTCCCCGGCGGACGCACCGGCGCCGCCGGTCGATCCCTCCTCGGATCCACCGCAAGACCCTACCGACGACCTGGAACACGCACCATGACCGACACCGGCCTTGTCCTCGACTCCCCGCAGACCCGCTGGCCACAGACCCACTGGGACCTCAAGGACCTCCTTCCCGAACCGTCGGAGGAGGTTCTCGGCGCCGAGATCCGCGCCCTCGAAGCAGCCACCTCCGCCTTCGAGCAGCGGCGCGGCGAGCTCGCCGCCGGCATGGCGCCCGAGGCCTTCCTCGACATCGTGCGCCAGTTCGAGGCGCTCCTCGCCGCCATGATCCGCGTCGAGGCCTACGGCCAGCTGTGGTTCTCCTCGGACACCCAGAGCTCCGACGCGCTGACCTTCCGGAACCGCGTCGAGCAACTCACCACCGGGCTGACCAACCGCGTCCTCTTCCTCGAGGTGTGGTGGAAGGAGCTCTCCGACGAGGATGCCGAGCGGCTCTTGCCCGCTTCGCCCGAGCACGCCGACTATCGCCGCTACCTCCTCGATCTGCGGCGCCTCCGGCCCTACCGGCTCGACGAGGCCCGCGAGCAGCTGATCAACCTCAAGGACGCCGACGGCATCGGCGGCCTGGTGACGCTCTACTCGATGCTCACCAACCGTCTCGAGTACCACCTCGAGGTCGACGGTGAGACCAAGACTCTGACCCGCGACGGTCTGATGACCTATGCCTATTCGGGCGACCCGGCGGTGCGCGCGGCGGCCTACCGCGAGCTCTATCGGGTCTACGGTGACGAGGCGACGGTGCTGCGGCAGATCTACACCTACCGCGTGCGCGACTGGCACAACGAGAACCAGCTGCTACGCGGCTTCGAGACGCCCATCGCGGTGCGCAACACGCGCAACGACATCCCCGACGAGGCCGTCGACACGATGCTCGAGGTGATCCGCGACCATCGCGGGCTCTTCCAGCGCTTCTTCCGGCTCAAGGCGGGCTGGATGGGCCTGGAGCGGCTGCGGCGCTACGACATCTACGCGCCGCTCAAAGAGAGCGACCGCGAGATCTCGTGGCATGCGGGTCTCGAGCTGGTCCTCGGCACCTTCCACGACTTCCACCCGCGCCTCGGCCAGCTCGCCGAGCGGGTCTTCCGCGAAGGCCACATCGACAGCGAAGTGCGCAAGGGCAAGCGCGGCGG
>JAGQSE010000651.1 GCA_020439725.1 Acidobacteriota bacterium | reverse complement strand
TCGCAGAAGACCTCCGCGACCGCCACCGGCGGCTCGTTGGCGACCACATCCACCTGCACGGTGGCTGACGCCTGGTTGCCGTCGGCATCGGCCACCGTGTAGCCGAAGCTCACGGGTCCCGACCCGGCGGCGTCAGGGGTGAAGACGATCCGACCGCCGGCGCCGCTGCCGACGATCACCGCCTGACCCGCGGGCGGCGGAGCCACCGAGACCAGGTGCAAAGGGTCGCCGTTGGGATCGGTGTCATTGGCCAGGGCGTCGATCTCGACGGCCAGCCCCTGGAAGGTCGAGGCGGTGTCGTCCAGCGGCACCGGTGTTCCTTCCTCAACTACCACCACCACCCGAGCGACGAGATCCGGCGCCAGACCGTTGCGGTCGACGAGCCGATAGGTGAAGGAGTCGACACCGACGAAACCCGGGGGCGGGCGATAGGAGACGCCCCCGACCCCCTTGAGATGGGTGAACCGGCCGACCCGCGGCTGGGACAGGAAGGTCGGATCGATGGTGGGATCGGCACCCGACACGCCGCTCAGCGTGTCGTTGGCCAGGAGGCCGTTGAACCAGGCGTTGGTGGTCCTGCCTTCCACCGTATGGACCAGGTCGTTGTAGGCGATGTAGTTGTCGAACGGGTCGACCGCCAGGAAGAGGGTGGCCCGGCCCGAGCTCAGGTCGTCCGGACGGTAGATCCGGTAGTCCACCTGGTCGAGCTCGGGGACCGGGGGCACCTCGACGTTGGTGTAGACCAGCGCTCCCTCATAGCCCGCCGGGGGTGCTTCGGGTCCGCCATAGTCGAACCCCGGAGAAAGCACCTCGATCTCGCCGTAGGGCAGGACGATCGGAGAGACCTGCTCCGGGATCAAGGTCAGGAAGCGCAGGTTGGTGCCCTGATCGTTGGCCAGCAGGTCGGACCACAACACCGCGGTCTCGCCGAGCGGCGACGCCTGGAGGAACTCGCCGACGGCCGTCGTCACCGGCGGGTCCGGTCCCCCCAGATGCTGGACGTCGAGACGCACCTTCGCCGTGGCGTGGCGTTGGCTGAGGTCGTTGATGGCGACGGTGTACCAAAAGCTGTCCGTCCCCTCGTAGCCGTCGTCGGGGATGTACCAGAACCCCCGCGCGTCGCAGCAGAAGTCGATGCGACCGTGAGCCGGCGAGCCGAACGCCAGCTGCACCGGGATCAGCTCCGCATTGGGGATCGGGCTGCTGTCGTTGCCAAAGAGGTTCGGCTCGCCGCCGCCGGGATCCTCGAAGTAGATGAAGAGACGGCCGTACTTGGGCACCAGGAAAGGACCGTCATAGCCCGCGGTGGGGGGCGTCGTGTTGACCTGCACGTCGAGGGTGACCGTGGCGGGGGCGGAGAGGTCCTCGCCGTCGAAAACCTGGTAGGTGAAGGTGGTGGAGGCGATGAAGGTCGGCTCCGGCTGCCACACCACCCCGGCCTCCTCGACCACCCACTGCCGCGTCACGGTGGGATCCGGCGCGGTGAGCACGACGACCGTCAGCCAGTCGCCTTCCGGATCGGAGCTGCCGTCGAGGATCGCGGCCCAGGGAATGAACGTACGGGTCCCCTGGGCGATCTCGAAGAGGTGGTCCACCGCCGTCGGGGGCGTATTGGGCGGGCCCGTCCAACCCTCGGCGAAGAGATGCACCGTCGCCGTCGCGACGAGCCCGCTCGGATCGGCAACCTCGTAGGTGAAGGTGTCCCATCCCGCGCTGAAGAAGTCCGCAGCGGGCTCATAGGTGAGCTGCACCACCCCACCCGTCGCGGGATCCACCTGGTCCACGCTGAGGCTGCCGCGCAGGGGAGCGCCCAGCGTCGCCGGATCGATGATCAGCAGCTCGGTATCCCCGGCGTCGGGGTCGCTGTCGTTGGCCAGCAGGTCGGCGGCAGCGATGGCGTGACCGGTCGAGCCGTCGGGGACGATCACCGTGTCGTCGAGGGGGCTCGGCCGGTGGCTGGCCGGAAGATTGGTCAGATCCGCGAAGAGGCCGACCGACACCGGGATGTCGTGGACGGTGGTGTGCCCGTCGGAGACCTGGTAGGTGAAGTCGAAGCGGCCGCGAAAGTTGGCCGCCCGGCGATAGGTGAAGGTGGCGTCGGGATTGAGCTCGAGGGTCCCGCCCTCGGGCGTCTGCACCGAGCCCAACGCGACCGTCAGCGGCAAACCCAGCGAATGGCCGTCGTTCCCCAGGACGTCCACCATCGCGGCGTCGAGGGTGTTGAAGAGGAAGTCGTCGGCCTGGGGCTGGGGTTGCGAGGCGATGCACTGGTTCGCGGCCGAGACCGGCCCGGTGCTGCCGAGGGCTGTGAGCAGCACCAGCACCCACAGGGCCGGTCTCGATCCGACAGGGACCCCACCCGACGGCGGGGAAGACGAGCGCTTGAGGTTCACGGTTCCTCCTTCAGGTCTGTTGAAGTTGGTCGTCGGGGCGGCTTCCGGCGCGCGACGACGCGGGCCACCGGCCTTCCGGACCGGCGGGGATGACTCTCTGGAGGGGAATGCGGGAACCAGCGGAAAAGCTCATCACACGGCGGCGGGGGTGCCGCTTCGGGCCCGGGGGGCCCGAAAGCCCGCGGTATCGGCGATGTGAGAGCGAGGGACTCCGCCGCAGGACGACCGAACCCGGGGGACCGGCGCGGTCCGCCACCGGCGGCGGAGGTCAGCGGCTTCGCGGAGGGGAGCAGCGAAGGCCGCGCTTGCGATGGGAAACGCCTAGCCGGACCCGCGGCGATAGGATCCCGTTTGCGCTACCGCCAACGACCGCGCAGGAGGCTCCGCCGATGAACCCGCGCCTTGCGAGCGTCACCACCGCGCTTTCCGAGATCACCACCGAGGCCGTCCAGCGCTTCGGGCCCCTGTCCGTGGAGCCGCTCAACTGGAAGCCGGCGGCGGGCCGGTGGAGCGTGGCGCAGTGTCTCGATCACCTGATCGTGATCCAGGGTCTTTACTTCCCGCTCCTCGACGGGTTGGCGCGGAAGGACCCGAAGCCTTCGTTCTGGGAGAAGCACTCGCCCCTGAGCGGCTTCTTCGGCCGCTTCTTGATCCGCACCCTCGACCCCGCCAACACCAAAGCGACCAAGACCCCGGCGAAGGCCGAGCCGTCGGGGAGCGCCCTCGACGGCGACATCGTCGAGCGCTTCCGCCTCCACCAGGCGGAGCTGATCGCTCACCTCGAGGCGCTCCCCGACGACCTCGATCTCGAGCGAACCATCATCACCTCTCCCCTGCTCGGCTTCGTCACCTACAGCCTCGACGACGCTCTGACGATCCTCGTCGTCCACGGCCAGCGCCACCTCGGGCAGGCGCGGCGGGTGACGGAGGCGGAGGGGTTTCCGAGGTAGCGGGGGCAGGCCTCACCACCGGCCGCTGGCGCCGGCACCGGACGAGAAGCTGCCGCCGGAGGAGGAGGAAGACGACGATCCACCGGAGCTGCCAGAGAAGGACGAAGAATCGGAGTCGTCGGTCTTGCGGGGTGTCGTATAGCGCCTTGCGTGGTGGTGGTCGCAGTTGTCGCAGTCCTCGACTACCTGGACCAAGCCTTTGCTGCTGTAGGTCGCGTCTCGTAGCACCGATGTCACTCGGCTCACCGTGACAAAGCCACAGGAAGGACAGCGCTTGCGGCTGCTGAAGATGCGTCGGCGTCGGCGCTTCAGGATGTCTCCACAGCTGGGGCAGGCCCAAATGAGGTAGTTGACACTGCCGAGCTTCTCTTCCAATCGCTCCGGCTCGGAGAGATGAGCATCGTCTTCAACCTCTCCCAGCTTCACTCTCGCAACGTCACACCGGATGCAGCGGGGAGGCCGAAGGGCCCACACGACACCGCGAACCAGCCCGCCGGCGCCCAGCAGACCGGCGAGCCCCAGGCCCCACCAACGGCTGATCGGAACCGGACGTACCTCGGTCGCTTCCGATTCGGTGGCGGGCTTGGCTCTTGATACGGAGCTCGGCGCGCTCTCCGGAGCCTCGAGGGGCAGTGCCTGGGCCGGAG
>JAGQSE010000650.1 GCA_020439725.1 Acidobacteriota bacterium | reverse complement strand
CGGCAAGACGATCGAAGCGGGTCTCATCTTCCGAGAGCTGAAGATCCGCGGGCTGGTTGAACGGACGCTCGTCGTGGCTCCAGCGGGGCTCTGCCTTCAGTGGGTGCAGGAGATGGCGACCCACTTCGGCGAGTCCTTCCGATTCGTCCGTCCGGCGGACTTCGAAGCCCTCCGCCAGGTCGGTGGTGTCGATGAGGACCAGAACCTCTGGCGTCTCCATCCGCAGGTCGTCTGCTCTACCGACTCAGTCAAGCCGATGGAAGGGCGGCGGGGGTGGACCCACGAGCAGGTGGCTCGGTACAACCGCGAGCGTTTCGACGATCTGGTCACAGCGGGTTGGGACCTCGTGATCGTCGACGAGGCCCATCGGCTCGGAGGTAGCGGTGAGCGGGTGGCCCGCTATCAGCTCGGAAACGCACTGGCTGACGCGACGCCGTACCTCCTGCTGCTTTCGGCCACGCCCCATCAAGGCAAGACGGACGCCTTCCGGCGGCTGATGAGCTTCGTCGATCCCGAGGCTTTCCCTGACGACGAGTCGATCACCCGTGGCCGCGTCGCGCCCTACGTGATTCGCAACGAGAAGCGGCGCGCGATCGACGCGCAGGGGCAACCGCTCTTCAAGCCCCGCTTCACGAAGCTCCAGCGGGTGGCATGGCGCTCCGAGGAGCCCGGGCACGTCGAGCAGCGCGCCTTGTACGAGGGCGTGACCGAGTACGCACGGGAGGGCTACAACCAGGCTCTCCTCAAGAAGCGTGCAGGCGTCGGGTTCCTCATGATCCTCTTCCAGCGGTTGGTTACCTCGAGCACGCGAGCAATCCGCTCGGCCCTCGAGCGCCGGCTGGATGTGCTGGAGCTGCCCGATGGTCAGCTGAG
This sequence comes from Acidobacteriota bacterium, assembly GCA_020439725.1. Classification (GTDB taxonomy): domain Bacteria; phylum Acidobacteriota; class Thermoanaerobaculia; order Multivoradales; family JAHZIX01; genus JAGQSE01. Next base: position 6,552 of record JAGQSE010000650.1, on the reverse strand, counting down.
CCTCTTTCCCGAAGACATCGGCGAGGACTGGAGCGAGCTCGACGGCCAGGAGCAGATGGACTCCGTGCTCCGGGCGCGACTGAAGGGGCTCAAGAACGAGCGAGCGGAAGTCGAGCTGCTCCTGTCGGCCGCTCGGCGGTGCGAAGGCCGGGGACCCGACGCGAAGGCGGAGGCGTTGCTCGATCTCATCCGCCAGCTGCAAAGGGACGAAGGCAAGCCGGATCTGAAGATCCTGGTCTTCACCGAGTTCGTCGCCACGCAGGACATGCTGGTCGAGTTCCTCGGGTCTCGGGGCTTCTCCGTCGTGCGGCTGAACGGGTCGATGGGGCTGGAGGAGCGCCGGGCCGCACAGCACACTTTTGCCACCGAGTCCCAGGTCATGGTGTCGACGGAGGCCGGCGGCGAGGGCCTCAACCTGCAGTTCTGCCACGTCGTCGTCAACTACGACCTGCCGTGGAACCCGATGCGCATGGAACAGCGGATCGGTCGCGTCGATCGCATCGGCCAGGAAGAGGTCGTGCGCGCTTTCAACTTCGCTCTCGCGGACACGGTCGAGCTTCGAGTCCGGGAGGTCCTGGAGGAGAAGCTCGACGTCATCCTCCGAGAGTTCGGCGTCGACAAGCTGGGCGATGTCCTGGACTCTGAGATGGCCGGCGTCGACTTCGACGAGCTCTTCATGCGGTCCATGCTCGATCCGGAGCGGGCCGAGGCGAACGTAGGTGCCTTCGTCGAAGAGCTTCGCCGACAGGCAGCCGGTGCCCGGGACGGGCTCCACGTGCTCGGAGACGCTCCCGATCTCGATCCTTCGGAGGCGCGCCGACTCGAAGAGCACCAGCTCCCGTTCTGGACCGAGCGGATGACCGTCTCGTGGCTTCGCTCACACGAGCATCGGGGGGCGGCCGTCCGCGAGAGCCGGCTCGACCGGGGGCCGACAGGCTGTCGGAGCTTCCAACTTCGCTTCCCCGACGGGAGCGAGATCGACGAGGCCGTCTTCTATCGCGCTGACGCTTCACGCTCCGCGGCCCGCCTGGTCTCCATTGAGGATCCGCGAATCCGAGGACTGGTCGAAGACCTCCCGACTGCGGCTCCCGGCCAGCCTGTCTCTGCGGTTCTGGTGCCCGGTGTTTCCGACAAGGTCTCCGGAGTCTGGTCCCTGTGGAGGATCGCACTGGAGACGGCGTCCAGTGGGCGAGCCGAGAGGAAGCAACGGATCCTCCCGATCTTCCTGAACGACGATGGTCTGGTTCTCCTGCCGACGGCGAGGGTCGTTTGGGACCACTTGATCAGTCATGGGGGCGTGGCGAGCCTGCCTGGTGCCGAGGTCGCTAGCGAGGTGCTGGCAGAAGAACCGTCCCGGGAGGAGGACTGGTTCGAAGCAAGCCGCCGCGCGGCCGAGCAGCACGGTGCGTCCCTCTACCAGGGACTCGTCGAAGAACACCAGCGGCGGCTCTCTCGGGAGCGATCGAAGGGGCGGCATGCATTCGAGGCCCGCCGACGGGCGATCCATCGGGTGGGACTCCCTCAGGTCAGGGACCATCGTCTCCGCCAGCTGGCGGAGGACAAACGGACCTGGGAGGATCGCATGGCTGCACAGGAGCAGGCGGTCCCCGAGCTCGCTCCCATCCTCGTGGTCCGCGTGGTCCGGGAAGGAGAGGGGTGGTGACCTCGCGTTCGGATGGCGGAGGGCGCCAGGGCTGGCGCGAGCCGATCCTGAAGTACTTCTCCAGCGATGTCGCCAGCTTCGCCCGGTTGACGATCGCCGCTGACCCGGACGGGCTGCTCACCGAGCAGGATCTCGTCGAGGAGATTCGCCACCGAGGCTTCGACCTCATCTCGTTCGACGACGCGATCGCCTTCCGCTACGCCTTCGAGTCACGATTCCGAGCGGTCTGGGACCGGAACGAGGAGACCACTCTCGTGGTCGTCCTGCGCGCACCACGAGCTGACGTAGAGACCCTGCCCTTCGACCTGCTGCACGAGGCGAAGCGCCATTCGCGACTCTTGTCGTTCGGCGTGTCCGAGATCTTTCCGAACCTCGCCCCGCACGTCCTGCTCGAGCTGGATCGGGCCGACCTCGACCCGCTGTACCGGGCCCAGCTGGATTACGACCCGGGGCGGCTGGGAGAAAACGCGACCCGGGACTTCGTCCTCCGGCACGTCTTCGAGGTGGCGCCGGAGCTGATCAAGAGCCCATCGGATCTGCTTCGGGTGCTGCTTCGGAGGCACTACCGCGGGCGAGTGGCGCCACGGACTCTCGACGAACGCTTCGTCCAGCTGCTGCGGCAGAGCGGTCACTTCTCCGAATGGCCGCTCGATCAGATCGTTCCGAGCCGGGATGCGTTCTTCTCGTTCCTGCAGCAGCGGTGGCCTGACTTCCTCCGGAGCCGGATCTCCGCTGCTCACGAGCCTGGCGACGAGGTCAGAGAGCCGGATGCGCCCTACTACTCGGGGCCCGAGCTGCTTCCCTTCGACAGTCCGGACGTGCGGATCTATGTCGACAACCTCTTCGTGGAGGGACACCTCCTCCCTGTCGATTTCCCCTCGGAGGAGCTTCCGCCGGAGGACTGGATTCGGGCGGGAATCACGGTCGAGGACGAAACGGCTCGCTCACGACGCCGGCTGGAGAAGCTCAGCAGCAGTCTCGAGGAGTCCCTTCCCGACGAGGAGGCTGGATACCGGGATTGGATCAGCTTCGCCTACCGCTGGGCCGTTTGGCTCGGCCTCCGCTTCGGCCCAGGTGTGGTGGAGGCACCCGGCGAGCAGGTGACCGAGGGTGGTCTCGACCAGGCGGCTCTCGATCAGCTCCACGACCGCGTCGAGGCGCGATTCCGGGACTGGATGGTCGCCCGATACGCGAGCCTTCATAGCTTGAGCTACCTCCCAAAGCCGGTGATGGTGCACCAGATCCCCCACTTTCTCGGGCATCTCCGTGGACAGGGCTCGGGCGACACCGAGAGCCACGGCGTCGGGAAAGTTGCGCTCCTGGTGGTCGACGGCCTGGCGATCGACCAGTGGGTCATCCTGAAGCAGTCGCTGGCCGAGTATCGGTTCGAGGAAGACGGCGCTTTCGCCTGGGTCCCGACTCTCACGCAGATTACGCGGCAGTCGATCTTCGCGGGCGAGCCGCCGATGTTCTTCGCCAAGACCATCCGGGGCACCTTCGCCGAGGAGGGGCACTGGGCCCGTCTCTGGGGCGACAAGGGCTTGAACCGCGGCGAGGTCTTCTACGTCGCACCCCAGGGCAAGAAGGAAGAGACCGAAGAGGTGGAGCGCGCACTCCTGGAAGCAGCGGACCACCCACGCTGTCGCATTCTCGGCGGAGTCATCGGAACGATCGACCAGAACATGCACCAGACCGACCTCGGAACCGATGGGATGCACTCGATGGTCAGGCACTGGGCTGGCACCGGCCGCATGCAAGCGATCGTCTCCGGCCTTCTCGAACGCGGCTTCGCAGTCTTCCTGACTGCGGATCACGGCAACGTCTTCGGGCGCGGTATCGGCAAGCCGAACGTCGGGGCCGCGGCAAAGCAGAGAGGGGAACGCGCCCACATCTTCGAGTCTGAGCTGATCCGGGCGAACGTGCACGAGCAGTATCCGGGGAGCCTCGAGTGGCCCCAGATTGGGCTGCCTCCCGATCTCTGGGCGCTGATCGCTCCGATCCGGTCCTGCTTCCTGCCCGAAGGCAAGGCCGCGGTCTCCCACGGTGGGATCTCGCTCGAAGAAGTGATCGTCCCCTTTGTGAGAGTGAGACCGGCATGACGCGAAGGATCGTGGGATTCGACCGGAAGATCGAGCGCGAGTGGCTCGACTACGCCGCTGCACAGGCGAGCGAAGGGCTCAGCTCTCAGGACATGCGGAGTCGGCTCTGGGACTTCCTCGATAGCCGCGTCTCGGCCGGAAGCTCCGGTTGGAACAGCGATCGAGGCAAGGTGATCACGGTCCTGATGCGGATCTGGGGGCCTGGGGAAGGACGATACGAAAGGCTGCGGCAGGGAGCGGTTGCCGCCCTCGGCGGTGCTTCGCCGCAGTCGCGGATCGCGCTGCACTGGGCTCTGTGTCTGGGGTCCTACCCGTTCTTTGCCGACGTGGCCCGCGCCACCGGGCAACACCTCGCTCTCCACGGCGAAGCTCAGCTTTCGGAAGTTCGGCGCCGTCTCGTCGAGGGCTGGGGAGACCGGGCAGTCACCCGACGGGCGACCCAGAGAATCCTGAGGTCGATGATCGACTGGGGCGTCCTGGAGGACGGACCCAGCCGGGGGGTCTACGTCTCTGGTCCCGTCCAGCCAGTCTCCGAACCCGCGCTCGGCGAGCTGCTGGTGATGGGACTGTTGCTCGCCCAGGACGGCGAGGCCATACCGGCCGAGAAGCTGCGCTCCCATCCTGCCGTGTTCCCCTTCCAGGTGGAGCAGGACGTGCTCGCCCTGGGCCAGGGAGCAAGTCTCGTCCGCCTCGAACGCGAAGCTCTGGGATCTCGGTACCTTCGGCTGGCTGGGGGTTGACGATCCGCAGGAGACGGGCTCAGAGGAGTCTTCAGACCGGGACCGGGGCGTCGGGTCTCAACCTCTGGATCTGCCGCGAAACCTGTAGGGCCGATGTCGGGCGGCGTGATGGCTCTCGATGGAAGGCACCTTCGAAGTAGCGTTGAAGATGCCGGTCGCATCCCGGGAGATGGTCGTCGATCGGCTGAGGCCGTACCCCTCGAATCGCCTTGGTGAGGTCTTCACGGTCTTCACCGGCGAAGGGCCGACATCCGGTCAGCATCTCGTAGAACACCACCGAGAGCGCCCAGATGTCGAAGGCTGGATTGGCCTTCGCTCGGCTCAATGCCTCGGGCGACATGTAGGCGGGTGTGCCGACGATGGAGTGACCGGGTACGCCAGACATGGTCACCTCGTCTTCGATCCTCGCGAGGCCAAAGTCGAGCAGCTTGAGCTCTCCCTGCCGGGTGAACCCGATGTTCCGAGGCTTGATGTCGCGATGGAGGATGCCCGCGGTGTGGAGGCACTGGACGGCGTCGGTGATCTCCAGCATGACCTCGATCGCGACGTCGAGGGGAAGCGGAATCTTGTCGGCGAGGGTCCCGCCGTCGACGAACTGCATGATGATCATCGGAGTGCCGTGGACGACCTCGAACCCGTAGACCGCGGCGAGGTGGCGGTGGGACACGGCGGCGAGCGCCTGGGCTTCGCGGCGGAGCCGAGCGACGTCGTGCTGGGACGTCACTCCCGGGAGGGTCTTCACCGCGACCCGGCGGCCGAGGGAGAGGTCGATCGCCTCGTAGACGACCCCGATCCCGCCGCGCCCGGCGCGCTTCTCGAACTGCAGCCGGCCCGGGATGACTTTGGGGACCACGCTGCGCTGGAGCGGCTCACCGCACCGGCTGCAGTAGCAGTGCTCCTCGGAGTAGACCCGTCCGCACGGGCACTCCTTGCCGAAGGGAACCTCGGCGAGCCGTTGCTGGCTCACCGTGCGGTAGTCGGCCCCCTCCTCGGCCACCTCCGAGGCGACGGCTTCCGCCATCCGCACCAGCGCCTGCGCCACGCGCGCCGGACGGATCCCGTCGCCCAGGCAGCGGTCCACGGCCCGGCGTAGGTGCCGATTGGCCTGGACCGCTCCGGTCTGTTCTTCGGTCGTGTCTCCGACGGACGCCAACTCCCCTCCTGTAGAAACGAGCCCCTCGTGGACTCTTAACAAAACTTCACGTATGGTAAGAGTCGTCGCGCAGGAAGTCTACCCACGGACGCCGTATGCCCAAAGCCAGCTCGAGCCGCCTGACTCCCATGGAAGTCCAGAAAGTCCTGACGGCTGTTCGATCGGCCCGGCATGGCGTCCGCGACTACGCCATGTTGCTCACCCTCTACCACCACGGGCTCCGCGTCAGCGAGCTCTGCCGCCTGACCCAGGCCGACCTCGACCTCGAGGGCCGGATGATCTGGATCGAGCGGCTCAAGGGCGGCCGCTCCGGCGCCCACCCGGTGCCGGAGAACGAAGCGCAGGCGCTGGGCGAGTACCTGGAGGAGCGGAAGACGGAGGGCACTCTCGCCCTGCCGGCGCTCTTCCTGAACGAACGCGGCGCTCCCTTGTCGCGTAATGCCGTCTACTACCTGATCCGACGTGCGGGCGAGATGGCCGAGATCGGTCGCCCGCTCTATCCCCACCTCTTCCGTCACGCGGCGGGGTACAAGCTGGCCGGCGACGGTCACGACGTCAAGCTGATCCAGGACTACCTTGGTCTTCGCTCCGCTCGAAGCGCACTCCGGTTCGTCTCGCCCCAGGCCGAGACGGGTTCCGGAGACGAGCGCTTCGCGGGGCTCTGGACGGAGAGCTGATCCCGATGCCTACGAACGCCCTGAACCCCTTGCGGCTCGCCGTGAAGCTCCACTGGGAGCCCGAGGACCCGATGCCGGCGGCCGGCTCGCCGGAAGCGAAGCGAATCCTCGACTACTGGCTCCACCAGATCGAGCACTTCGATCCGATCTTCGCGCCCGAGTACGTCGAAGCCCCCGGGCTCCTGGCCGACCTGCTCGTCGAGGAGCCGAGCCACCGGCA
>JAGQSE010000649.1 GCA_020439725.1 Acidobacteriota bacterium | reverse complement strand
GAGGATCCTGGTCACCAACGACGACGGCGTCTTCTCCGAGGGCATCCGGCTCCTGGCGGAGGCCTTGGGAGAGGTCGGCAAGGTGACGGTCGTGGCCCCGGACCGCGAGCAGAGCGCGTCGGGGCACTCGCTCACCTTGCATCGGCCGCTCCGCCTGCAGCGGGTGCGCGAAGACTGGTACACCGTCGACGGCACCCCCACCGATTGCGTCAACCTGGCGGTGCTCGGCCTGATGAAGGACGAGCCGCCGGACCTGATCGTTTCGGGGATCAACTTCGGGCTCAACCTGGGCGACGACGTCACCTACTCGGGCACCGTCAGCGCGACCTTCGAGGGGAGCCTCCTGGGGATCCCCTCGGTGGCCTTCAGCCAGGAGGTCGCCGAGGGCTTCTCCTTCGAGACCGCGGCGCATTTCGCCCGCCAGTTCATCGGCGCGCTGATCGACGGCAAGCTCCCCGAGGACCTGCTGCTCAACGTCAACCTGCCCGCCGGCGACATCCGAGGCGTCAGCTTCACCCGCCTTGGACACCGCGTCTACAAGCAATCGCTGGTCGAGAAGCTCGATCCGCGCGGCCGCAAGTACTACTGGATCGCCGGCACCCCCGAGTGGACGCCGGAGGAGGGCACCGACCACGAAGCCTTGGTCAACGGTCGCGTGTCGGTGACGCCGCTCCATCTCGATCTCACCGACTACCGCGGCCTCGGCTCCTTCGATGGTCTCCAGGATCGCCTGGCGCATCTCTTCGAGGTCCAAGACGAGACATGACCTCGGTCGGCGAGCGGTTCCAGCGCGACAAGATGCTTCGCGACCTCGAGAAGCGCGGCATCCGGGACCGTCGGGTCCTCGACGCCATGGGCAAGGTGCCGCGCCACCGCTTCGTCCGGCAGCAGTTCCAGCTCCAGGCTTACAGCAGCTATGCGCTGCCGTCCCGCGCCGATCAGACGATCTCGCAACCCTACATCGTCGCCCGCACCACCGAGATCCTCGAGCTCGAGCCGCACCATTCGGTGCTCGAGATCGGCACCGGCACCGGCTACCACACGGCGGTGCTGGCGCTTCTCGCGCAGCGTGTCTACAGCCTCGAGCGCGTCCACGACCTGGCGCGCAACGCCATCCAGCGGATCCGCGAGCTCGGGTACGACAACGTCAAGATCCAGACCTTCGACGGCACCGTCGGCTGGAGCGAGGTGGCACCCTTCGACCGCATCCTGGTCACCGCCGGCGCGCCGCGGGCCCCGCGGCCGTTGCTCGAGCAGCTCAAAGTCGGCGGCCGGCTGCTCATCCCCGAGGGCTCGAAGGACGCTCAGCGCCTGGTGCTCTACGAGCGCCGCGAGGACTCCTACCTGCGGCATGAGGGCGAGCCCGTGGCCTTCGTGCCGCTGCTCGGCCGTCACGGCTGGTAACGGGGCCGGGCGCCTGCCGGAGATCGCCCTCGGACCGACCCCGCCCGCCCCGCCTCTGCTATCCTTCCGCGGGTTCTGCGACCGCTTCGCCGATGGGTCGGAGCCCGGTCGAGGAGGACGAGCGCATGGACGGTGGAGCCGAGGAGGGCCCGATGACGACCTGGAGATGGGTGGTCGAAGGCCGCGTCCAAGGTGTCGGCTTCCGCTATTTCACGACCCATGCGGCGCGCTCCTTGGGGCTCCGTGGCTGGGTGCGCAATCGCGCGGACGGCACCGTCGAGATCGAAGTGACCGGAGACGCCAGTGCCGTCGCACGCTTGCGCCTGCGGGTGGAGATGGGGCCGCCGGGCGCGCACGTCTCGCGGATCGAGGAGGAGGCCCTGAACCGGCAGCCCCTCGACCCGCTCACGGGCCAGCCGGTGGGCGAAGGGTTCGGGACGATTCGATGATCCTTCGGGAAAGGAAGGAGTGGCCTCCATGGATGATTTGAAGCAGTTCATTCGCGAAATCCCGGACCATCCCAAGCCGGGCATCCTGTTCTATGACATCACCACCTTGTTGCAGAACGCCAAGGCGCTGCGGATGACCTGCGATCGCTTCGTATGGCTGTTCCACGACAAGCACATCGACAAGGTGGTGGGGATGGAGTCCCGCGGCTTCATGTTCGGACCCATCGTCGCCTATGACCTGAACGCCGGCTTCGTGCCGGTGAGAAAGCCCGGCAAGCTCCCCCACGACGTTCATCGCGAGACCTACGACCTCGAGTACGGCACCGACACCCTCGAGATCCACAAGGACGCCATCACCCCCGGCGAGAAAGTGCTGATCGCCGACGACCTGGTCGCCACCGGCGGCACCGCCCTCGCCACCGCCCGCCTCGTCGAGGCCCTGGGCGGCGAGGTCGTCGGCTTCGGCTTCGTCATCGAGCTGACCTTCCTGAGGGGCAGGGACAGGCTCCAGGGTTACGACGTCCAATCCCTCATCCAATACGACGAATAGCCCACCGCCGGGGCCCTTCCCCAACCCCGGGCACGCTATAATCCATCTTCTATGCGGCTGTAGCTCAGCAGGATAGAGCAGGAGTTTCCTAAACTCAAGGTCGGGGGTTCGAGTCCCTCCAGCCGCACCATACGCCGTCACCCGGAGGACGAGCCGTGAGACCGCAGGAGATCTTGACCGACATCCACGCTCTCGAGGAGGAGCTCCTCGATTTCGAGCGCAAGTATGGCGTTCGGTCAGAGGTCTTCTACGCAGCCTATGCGGCGGGGGAGGAGCCCCAGGAGGAGAGCTGGGTTCTCGATTTCGGCGAATGGGCCAGCGTCTACCGCACCTGGCTGGACCGCGGCTGGGCCCAGGCTCAGACCTGATGCCGCGCCGCCAGGACCGTAGCTGCATTCGCGGCATCGGGACGGATCCAGAAGTCGAGATCGCCGGTGTAGCGGGGGTAGCCGTGGAAGGCCAGGGCGTGGGCGCCGACGACGAGGAA
>JAGQSE010000035.1:12645-15561 GCA_020439725.1 Acidobacteriota bacterium | reverse complement strand
CGGAAGAGCCGTTCGAAGGCTCGCGGGTTCTCGTAGATCAACGCGTCCTCGCCCTCCCAGATCTGGTCGATCCCCGGGTGGTGGAAGACGTACATCGTCGGGTGGTCGAAGAGGAAGCGGACGCCGAGGAAGTCGAGGGCCGGGTGCGACCAGGTGGCGATCCGCGGCCAGCTGCCGCGCTCGGGCCGGCTGAAGGTCTCGACGAAGTCGGCGTAGGGGGCGAAGGTCATGGGGTCGTTGGGGCGCACGTCCTCGAGGCCGAAGAACGCCGCCGAGGTCGGCACCAGGGCCGAGTCGATCCCCGCCACCCGGTAGCCCGCCGCGCGCTCGCGGATGAAGTCGATGGCCGGCGTGGTCGGATAGAAGGAGTCGACGGCGGACAGCGGGACCCAGCGCCCGAAGAGCGACGCGGGTGGCAGCAGCAGGGCGAGTCCGAGGACCGCGATGGCGATGGCTCGTCCGCGGCCACGCCGCGACAGCAGCGGCGCCACCAGCGGCGCGGTGCACAGCGGCAGGCCGAGGAGCAGCAGGTCGGCGACGCTCCGCCCCCAGGGCGCGGCGCCCACCGAGGTGGCGACCGCGGCGGCCAGAGCGACCCCGGCCAGCACCGGTGAGGCACGCAGCCAGTGGCTCCGCGCGCCGCGGGCGCGGAGCAGATGGTCGGCTCCTGCGCCGGCCGCGAGGCTCACCGCCAGCACCCACCACAGGCTGAGGCGCTTGAGCAGCGAGCTGCCGAGGAGCGGCAGAAAGGAGACCAGATCGGTGATCCCCGGCAGCTGCACGCTCACCGCCAGCCCGACCAGTCCGAGGGCCAGCCAGCCGGCCATGCGGCGCCGGTGCCGGCGACCGAGGACCGCCGCCGGCAGCAGCAGGAGCGCCGCGAGGGAGGTGGCGCCACCACCGAGCTCGGCGAGGTTTTCGGGGCCGCGCCAGTCGCCGCTGATGGGGTCGCCGAAGTGACGCAGGTCGAGGGCCGGCCACAGCCGCGGCAGCGCCTCGTTCCGGGGCAGCGCCACGGCCTCCGGCGGCCGGTCGTGGCGGTGGACCCACTCGGCGGCGACGGTGAGGTTCTCGAGGAACGGCAAGAGCGCCGGGGCGGCGAGGAGGAAAGCCAGGAGGCCGGCCACGGCGCTCCAGCCCAGGGCACGCCAGCGCTTGCCGGCGAGCATCGTCGGAGCCAGCCACAGCACACCCAGCAAGACCGTCTGCGCCAGCGTTTCCGGATGGCCGGCGAGGACCCCTAGCGCTCCGAGGACGCCCAGGATCGCCGCCCGCCGCGGTCCCGGCCGGCGAACCAGTCGGAACATCGCCCACAGGATCCACGGCGCCAGCGCGGCAACGTAGGAGTGCGGATGAAGCCGCCACAGCTGGAGGAAGCCCGATCCGGTATAGACGATGGCCGCGAGCAGCGCCGCCAGCTCCGAGACGGCGAGCCCGCGGGCCAGGAGGAAGAGTCCCCAGCCGGCGAGCAGCAGACGCGCCGCCTGGACGAAGACCGCCGCGCGCACCGGGGCCAGCGCGCGACCGGCGACCTCGACCGGAAAGAGCGCCGCCGACTGGGCATTGCCGAGCAGCGCGGCGCCGCTCGCCGCCGAGGGGTCGAAGAGCAGATCGTGGCGCGCCGCGTGGCGCCAAGGAGCCATCTGCGACAGAGGGTCGGCGAGCAGCGGGTTGGGCGCGCTCGAGCTTTCGAGGATCGGCAGCGCCAGGTCCGGGTGGGCCCACGGCGGTACGCCGGCGAGTGAGACGGTCGGAGCCAGGACCTTGCCCGGTAGCCAGCCACCGGCGGTGAACGCCAGCGGCAGGAGGGTCAGGATCGCCACCGCCCAAACGCTCGGTCGGCCGCCGGCCCGGCGCACGGCAAAGGCCAAGAGCGCGGCGCTCGCCAGGTAGAGGACGGTGAGGAGGAGCGTGGCCATCGGGGCTCGGGCCTACGCCGCGGCTCTCACCCGCGCCAACGCGGAGTTCTCTTGCTCTCGAGGAAGGTGCGGATGCCGTGCTGGCAGTCCTCGGTGGCGCGGGACCGGGCGTTGGCTTCGACGGCGTAAGCGAGGGCCTCGTCGAGGTCTTTGCCCACCAGGTCGAGGAGCAGGCGCTTGGTGCGCGCGATGGACTCGGAGCTCGCCTGGTCGAGGATCCGGGCGATCAGCTGGTCACCGGCGCTCGAAAGCTCCGCGCGCGGCAGGCTTCGGTTGACCAGGCCGATGTCGAGGGCGCGCTGGGCGGTGAGCGGCTGCGGATCGAGGAGCACCTCGCGCAGGTCGCGGCCGCGTAGCCGGAGCGGCAGGTAGGTGGCGACCAGCGCCGGCACGAAGCCGATCTTGACCTCCGAGTACATGAACCGCGCGTCCTCCGCGGCCAGCACGTAGTCGCAGGCGGTGGCGAGGCCGCAACCGCCGGCGACGCACCAGCCCTGGACCAGGGCCACGGTCAGCGCCTCTTGCCGTAGCACCGACTCGAAGAGGGCTCGCAGGCCCAGGGAATCTTCGAGGTTGTCCTCGTAGCGCGCGGTGAGCAGAGTTTCGAGATGGGCCAGGTCGGCGCCGGCGCAGAAGTTGTCCCCGGCGGCCTCGAGAACCAGGGCCCGCACACCATGCTCGCGCCACGGGTGCGAGAAGACCGCCACCAGCTCGCGGATCATCGGCGGCGAGAAGGCGTTGGCCCGCGTCGGGTCGTCGAGACGGACGCGGACCACGTCCCCCTCCCGAGCCACCACGAGGCGCTCGAAGGAGCGCTCTTCGAGGGCGCTTCGGCTCATGGCAGGTCGGTGACCCAGGGCTCGTCGAGGAGCTCCGGCGGCACCTCGACCTCCATCAACAGCATCCCCTGGCCGTGGGTCTTGCCCTGGGCGTCGATCTGCAGGCTCTCGGTGCCGCCGCCCCCCAGCGAGCCGTGGAGCATGAAGTTGAGCGCCAG
>JAGQSE010000035.1:6440-12565 GCA_020439725.1 Acidobacteriota bacterium | reverse complement strand
GAGGACCTGGTACGCGCGCGGCGAGTTGGCGATGAGCCCGACGTTGCTGGCGTCCCCCTTGTCACCGGAGCGAGCGTGGGCGATGCGGTAGAGGGGTGCTTTCACGATGGGATCCTCCGCGGGGTTCTGCGAAGACGATGAAGCGCGCCGGCGCCGCACAGCGCGGCGAGGGTCCAGGCGACGGCGGGGCTCGCGGCCCAGGGATGGTAGAGGCCCGGCAGGAAGGCGCGGAACCCCAGGTCCCAGGCCTGCCGGTGACGGGCGAGGAGCAGGGCGAAGACCGCCCAGGAGGCGGCGAGGACCGCCAACGGGGCCGCGGTCACGCCACCCGTCGCGACGAAGCCACGATAGAGCCACGCACCGTAGGCGGCGCCGGCCAGCAGCGCCCAGGCGGCGAAGGCCCAGCGGTCGGCGACCGCGCTCACCACCCAGCCGGCGACCTCGACCGGGGCCAGTCCGGCGGCCAGGGCGGTGTACCAGGCGCGAGCGTGCCGGCCGTCGGCATCCTCGGTCATGACTCCTCGACCGTGACCTGGATGTGGCGCTCGACCTCTTCCCGGGCCAGCAGCGCCGGCCAGTAGGCCACCACCTTCTGCGGTTTGGGACGGCCGCCGGCGAAACCGGTGACTCCCGGAGGGCCGGCGGTGACCAGCGGTGCGATCTCCTTGCCGAAGCGTTCGACGCGCTTCGGATCCGGGTCGCGGACCCCGAGCCGCAGCACCACCTCCGGCGGCTCCTCGGGGGCCGGCAGGATCCCCGGCAGACAGGCGCCGAGACCCAGGAGCTCGGTCGACCGGTGCTCGTCATCGAAGACGATGCCGGCGCGTTCGAGACGTTTCCACACCAGCTCGGCGGCGAGCTTCGCCTTGTCGACCGCCCGGGGTCCCGAGATCGTGATCTGCCCCGACGCCTTGTAGCCCGCCAGGTACGAGGCGGAGATCTTGAGGAAGGGCGTGTTGGGCCGGCCACCGATGCCGCTGACCCGCACCCGGTTGGGGCCTGCCTGCTCGAGGCGGATGGTCGAGAAGTCGGCGGTGACATCGGGAGTGATGTATTCCCGCGGGTCACCCATCTCGTAGAGCAGCTGCTCGGAGATCGTGTCGACGGTGACCATGCCGCCGCTGCCCTCGTGCTTGGTGACCGTGAAGGTGCCGTCGGCCCGGGCCTCGACGATGGGGTAGCCGACGTTCCACAGGTCGGGGACCTCCCACCAACGGGTGAAGTTGCCGCCGGTGCACTGGGGGCCGCACTCGAGGATGTGCCCGGCGATGGTGCCGGCGGCGAGGAGGTCCCAGTCCTCGCGGGCCCAGCCGAACTCGTGGATCATCGGCGCCAGCCCCAGGGCGGTGTCGGTGACGCGACCGCACAGGACGATGAGCGCGTCCTCCGCCAGGGCCTCGACCACCGGCGCCGCGCCGAGGTAGGCGTTGACGTTGAGCGCCTTGTCGGCCAGCGGTCCGAGGGGCTCGCCGGTTTCCATGTTCTCTAGTGGATAGCCGGCGGCGATGAGCTCGCCGAGCCGCGGCATCAGGTCGTCGCCTTCGACCACCCCGACGCGCACGCCATGGACCCCGAGCTCGCGCGCCACGGCGAAGATCGCCTCGCGGCAGGCCTGCGGGTTGAGCCCACCGGCGTTGGTCAGGATGCGCACATTGCGCTCCTTGAGCTCGGGTAGGACGCGGCGGATGAAGTCGATGAAGTCGGTGGCGTAGCCCAACTTCGGGTCGCGCATCTTCTGTCGCATCATGATCGACAGCGTGACCTCGGCCAGGTAGTCCATGCCGATGTAGTCGATGGGGCCGCCGCGCAGCAGCTCGACCGGAGCGTCGACGTTGTCGCCCCAGAATCCCTGGCCGTTACCGATCCGGATGGTCTTCATGCAAGCCTCGGGGTGTGCGCTCCGGCAGCCGCGGCGACCGGGAGCTGGTGAAATTCTGCCACGAGGGGACGGCGTCGCGGGTGCCTCACGTCTGGAGCACTCCGGTCTTGAACTCGCCGAGGTCTGGGCCCTGCGCCGCGCAGGCCAGAGCTCGGGAGATCGCCTTGCGGGTCGCAGCCGGGTCGATGAGGGCATCCACCCACAGCCTCGACGCGGCGTAGCGCGGATCCGATGTCCGGTCGTAGCGGCTCTGGATCTCGCTCAAGATGCGTTTCTTTTCCGCCTCGGGGATCTCGTCGCCACGCTTGCCGAGCTGGATCGACAGGATCGTCTGGCTGGCCTGGGCGCCGCCCATCACCGCGATCGTCGCCGACGGCCAGGCGAACAGGAAACGCGCGCCGTAGGCCTTGCCACACATGGCGTAATTGCCGGCACCAAAGGAGTTACCGGTGAAGAGGGTGATCTTGGGCACCACCGAGTTGGCCACCGCGTTGACCATCTTGGCGCCGTCCTTGATGATCCCGCCGCGCTCGGCACGGGTGCCTACCATGAAGCCCGTGACGTCCTGGATGAAGAGCAGCGGGATCCTCTTCTGGTTGCATAGCTCGACGAAGCGCGCGCCCTTGTCGGCGGAGTCGGAGTAGATCACCCCGCCGATCTGGAGCTCGCGCTCGCGCGGGTCGAGACCGGTCTTGCGCTTGACGATGTGCCGCTGGTTGGCGACCACGCCGATGGCCCAGCCGTCGAGCCAGCCGGTACCGCAGATCAGGCTCTGGCCATAGGTCGCTTTGAACTCGTCGAGCTCGCTACCGTCGAGGAGCCGAGCTAGGACCTCGCGGGCCTCGTAGGGTCGGCTGCTGTCGGTGGGCAGGATGCCGCGGAGCTCCTCCTCGGGGTAGAGCGGCGGCCGCGGCTCGCGGCGCGCGAAGGGACCGGATGGTGGTGGCGCCACCTGCTCGAGCTGCCGGCGGATGGCCGCCAGGCAGTCGCCGTCGCTGGCGTGGCGGTGGTCGACGACCCCGGAGACGTCGACCTGGACCTCGGCGCCGCCGAGCTCCTCGTGACCGACGCTCTCGCCGATGGCGGCCTTGACCAGGTGCGGACCCGCCAGGTAGATCGAGCCAGTGCCCTCGACGATGTGCGACTCGTCGCTCATGATCGGCAGGTAGGCGCCACCGGCGACACAGGGGCCCATGATCGCCGCGATCTGGAGCACCCCCTCGGCGGACAGCCGGGCATTGTTGTAAAAGGCGCGGCCGAAGTGTTCCTTGTCGGGGAAGATCTCGTCCTGCATCGGCAGGAAGACGCCGGCGGAGTCGACCAGGTAGACCACCGGCAGCCGGTTCTCGAGGGCGATCTCCTGCGCCCGGAGCACCTTCTTGGCGGTCATCGGGAACCACGCACCGGCCTTCACCGTGGCGTCGTTGGCGACCACCAGGACATCGCGGCCATGGACCTTGGCGATCCCCGTGACGACGCCGGCGGCGGGGACGCCGCCATGCTCCTCGTACATGCCGTGGGCCGCCCACAGACCGAGCTCCAAGAAGTCCGAGCCCGGGTCGCAGAGCGCCTCGACGCGCTCGCGGGCGCTCATCTTGCCCAGCTGGTGCTGCTTGGCGAGACGCTTCTCACCGCCACCGAGACGGATCCGGGCCTCCTGCTCCTCGATCTCGCGCAGCCGCTCGAGCCAGTGGTCCCGGCGCTGGACGTAGCCTGGATCCTGTTCCAGGACGCTTTCGATGACACTCACGGCTCGGTCTACCTCCCAGGGATGCGCCGGCGGGCTTGCGGGGCGCTCCGTCTTCGGTGGCGGGCCCGGCGGCCCTTCTGAAGTGTGCTCGGGACCACGGGGCGGGACGGACCGCTCCGGCGGGGCGCACGTCCCCAACTGATAGCATTCGGCGCGTGAAGATTCAACTCCTGGCCTTCGCCAGCGCCCGCGACGCGGTCGGTGCCGACCGTCTCGACCTCGACCTTCCCGAGGGCCTCGACCTCGCCGGTCTGCGCGCGAAGCTCGAGGAGCGCTACCCCGATCTCGCCCCGCTGTGGCCGCGGTTGGCGCTGGCCGTCGACGGTGAGGTCGTTCCTGCCGGCACCGCCCTCGCCGAGGGAGCCGAGGTAGCTCTTCTTCCCCCGGTCTCGGGCGGTTGCGCCGCGGCTGTCACCGATCGGGTCGCCCTGGTGGACGACGCCATCGACGCCGCCGAGCTTCTCACCCGGGTGTCTTCGCCCGCCTTTGGCGCGGGTCTGCTCTTCGTCGGCACCGTCCGTGCCCGCTTCGAAGGCCGGCGCGTCACGCGTATCGACTACAGCGCGTATCGTCCCATGGCCCGCACCCGCCTCGTGCGCATCGTCGAGGAGCTCGAAGCGGGCTACGCGCCGCTCCGGTTGGCCATCACCCACCGTCTGGGCGAGGTGCCCGTGGGCGAGCCCAGCGTCGCCATCGCCGCCGCCTCACCGCATCGCGCCGCCGCCTACGAGGCGAGCCGCCGGGCCCTCGAACGGCTCAAGGCCGAAGTGCCCATCTGGAAGCGCGAGGTCTTCGCCGACGGCGAGGCGGTGTGGCGCGAGGTCGAGCCCCTCGTGCCGCCGGTCTCGGTGCCCGTCGCCGGTTCTAGCTGAGGTTGCCGGATCCCAGATAGCGGCGGTATTCGGCGTCGAGCCAGGTGCCGAAGCTCTGGTCGAGGTCCGCCGGCGAGCGCCCCAGGTGGCGCGCGAGAAGCGCCGGGTCGATGGGATCCCCCGCCGCCACCGCTGCCAGGAAGCTCTGAAACCCCCGCGCGAGACCGCTCTCCGGAGCGAGCAGGTAGCGTATCCAGAGGCCGCTCTCGGGGTAGGTGACGGCCTGGGCGTCGCGGGTCGTGAACGCTTCCTGGTCGAGGGCGATGAGCTCGCCGACGGGCAGCCTGCCACCGCCGGGGACCAGCCGCTGGAGAGCGGCGTAGCCGCCACCGAAGATCACCCGTTCTCCACCCCGCTGGCGGGTGCCGCCGAGCTCGCCGAGGAGCAGCCCGCCGCTGGCGTCGACCGGGGTGTTGGCCAGGTCCTCGGCGAGCCCCTCGCCGAGCCACGGCGGCAGCGCAGGACCGATGGCGCGCCGGCTCAGAAGGTGGGTGAGCTCGTGGATCAGCGTCGAGGTCACCGCCGCCTCGCCCAGGCCGCCGGTGTAGAGCGCGGCGAGACCATGACCCGCGTGACCTTGGGGGACCAGCCCCGACAGCGCCTCCTCACCGCCCTCGAAGGCGCGGTACCCGGCCTCGTCCCGGAACAGGACCACCGCCGCGGCGGCGGCGCCCGTGGGTTCCAACCCATAGCGACGGCGGTAGGAATCTTCGAGCCGAGAGGCCACGCGGTCGAGGTGAGCGAGGAGGCGCCGGTCCGTGACGTCGGTGTAGAGCGTGTAGGGGCCGAGCCGGCCCTCCGAGCCGCCGTCGTCGAGGAGCCGCCGGGCGCGCTCGAGCCGTTCCTCGTCCGGCGGCCGCCCGGGAAGACCCGTGACCGGCACCGTCTCGCGCCCCAGGGGTGGATCGTCGGAGAGCGTGTCGGCGTCGAGGTGGACCCAGCCCTCGAGGCTGCCCAGCCGGACGCGAGCCCATGTGCCGTCGCGCTCGAGGACCGGCAACGAGGCCAGCGTGTCCAGGGTGGCGACAGTTTCCGCGTCCGCGACGGGTGCGGCGAGCAGGCGGGCACCGCCTCGTAGCCACTCGAAACCGACCACTCCGTCGGGGACCATCCAGGCCGGGCGTTCGAAGGTCTCGGGAGGCGCCTCGGGCAGAGGTCTCGAGGGCGCCGCATCGGCCGGGAAGGGCCGGGCGACGGAGAGCCGCCGAGGGTGGTCGGGCTCCTCGCTCGGCGGCTGCCTGGAGACCGCCACCATCCGGCAAGGGGTGTAGACCTCCTGGAGCCGCTGGGCGGCGGGGCCCACCAACGGCCAGCGGGTGGCTACCGTCAGCCAGGGATGCTGCGGGTGGTAGGTGAGCCAGACGACACCGGCGAGGATGCCGGTGAGCGTGAAGAGCAGGAGCCAGAGGGGCCAGGCGGATCGCATCGTCGACCGGATCAACGACGCCGCCGGGGCCCTCTATTCCGGCGGTCGATTTCAGAGGTAGCCGAGGGCCCGGAGCCCGCGCTGCTCCTCTTCGCTGAGTTGGCCGGCGTTGCGTACCGCGGTGGGTTCGCCGAGGAAGTCGAGGACCTTGGTGAGGACGCCGTCGGAGGCGACCTCGCAGGTCTCCGGCGACCAGGT
>JAGQSE010000035.1:0-6386 GCA_020439725.1 Acidobacteriota bacterium | reverse complement strand
TCGGGCCGCTGGACACCATAGACATGAGGCGCGATGCGCAGCGAATCGGGGAGCGGGTGGACACGGCTCTCGTGTTCCTCCATGAACAGCACCCGCCGGTCACCGCCGACCGAGCCCGGCGCCGGCGAGGGCTGGTCAGCGCTCGGTGCCGCCGGCGAGGCGACCTCGGCAGGGCCGCCCTCGGCGCTCTCTTCCCAGGCCAGCGGATGGCCGTCGTTGGCCGGCGGCGCGATGCCCACGGCGGCGAGGACGGTGCTCATGAGGTCGACGTGGGAGGCCAGGGAGCGCACCCGCCGGCCCTCGGTCTGGCCCGGCCACTTGATCAGCAGCGGGATCTCGGTGAGCTCCGGGTCGAGGCGGCCGGCGTGGGAGAAGCGGCCGTGCTCTCCCAACAGCTCGCCGTGGTCGGCGACCAGCACGATCATCGCGCGGTCGTAGAGCCCGAGCTGGCGCAGGCTGTCGAAGACCTGCCCCAGCTGCGCGTCCATGAACGAGACCTCGGACAGGTACGCGGCGCGCATGTAGGCCAGGATCCCGGGGGTTGCCGGTGCCTCGAGGTCGATGATCCTTCGCCACGCCGCCGAGTCACCGCGATCGAACCACTGCCAGATCGGGTGCCCTTCGAGAGCCTTGCGGTAGCCGTCGAGGCCGACCCGCTCGGTGTACTCCTTGGGCGCGCGATACATGGCGTGAGGGTCGAAGTAGTTGGCGAACAGGAAGAAGGGCTGCCGCTGGTGGCTCTCGAGGAAGCCTTCGAGGTCGCGGGTCATCTCATCGCCGGCGGTTTCGAAGTTCTCCGGATTGCGGAACGAGTCGAAGCCCTGGCCGATGCCGTAGCGGTGCGAGCACAGGCGACCGCCGGAGAAGCCGGCGGTGAAGTAGCCGTGGGCGCGCAGCACCGAGGCGAGGGTGGGGAAACCCGAAGCGAGGAACTGGGCGGACACCCCAGCGCCATGGTGCGACGGGTAGAGCCCGGTCATGATCGAAGCGTGGGAGGGCAGCGTCCACGGTGCCGCGCTGTAGGCGCGCTCGAAGACCGTCGCCTCCTGCGCGAAGCGGTCGAGGACCGGGGTGAGCCTGGGATCCTCGCCATAGGGGCTCAAGGCGTCTCGCCGCGTGGTGTCGAGGGTGATCAGGACGATGGGCGGTGCCTCGGCGGCCACTTCCGTCTCCGGGGCGACCTCGATCGTCGGCGCGCCCCACAGAAAGAGCCCGTCGGCGGCACCCTCGACCTCGAGGCGGGCCGTCTGCCGGCCGGCGTCCATGGGCAGCCGAAACGCCCGCTCTTCCATCGGCGGCACCGTCCGCTCGTGGCGCTGGCCGCCGAGGGTGACCGCGAAGGTCGCCGGTTCGGTGGAGAAGTTTTCGAGGTCGAGACCCAGGTGGGCATGGCCGCCGGGGTCGGGTTCGATGTCCGTTGCCCCGGGACCGCTGAACAGGACACCACCATACTTTTGCCGTCCCACGCCGGTGACCCCGACGGTCAAGAAGTCCCCGAGGTAGCGATAGCTCTCCTGGCGCTCCGCCGCAAAGCTCGTTTCCCGACCGCCCACGCGGTACCCGAAGCTCTTCATGTCGTTGTCGTGGTTGATTCGCGGACCGTCGTAGATGCGTTCGATCTCGAGCACGTGGTCGCCGGGGGCGAGGCCTGCCGCCGGCAGCGTGGCGTGGATCTCGCTACCCTTGCCGGCGGTGGGCGCCAGCAGCAGCGCGCCGTCCCAGGTCAGCCGGAACCGGAAATCGGCGGCGAGGTGTTGCGGGGTGAAGAAGACCTCGACGGGCTCGGCGACGTCGTCGACATTGCGGAAGCGCACCGTCGCGCTGCCGCGGAAGGTCCAGCCGCCATCTTCGGTGGTCGTCCAGTTGTGGTCCGGCACCGCCACCAGCGGTCCGGCGAAGACCAGCCGGCCGAAGCCCAGGTCACCGGGACCCACGGACGGCACCTCGCCGGGCCCACAGCCGGCGATGAGGAGTGCCAGGGCGAGGGCAGGGCCCACATTGGACCAGCGGCGTCGAGACGCGGAGGGTACGGTCGAAGGTCGTGCCAAGGTCGAGCTCCTGGTCCTTCGTCGGAGTTCCGGATCACTGGGTCTATGCATGTCTACGGAGGGGATCCGGAGGAGCGTTTATGCTTTTGCGGCATGAAGTGTCCGGCGCGCCGGAATCGGGCGCGAGGCGAGCTCCGACGGTGCGACCCGGGATTATAGGAGGACCCTCGGCCGCAGGCCAGCGGCGGGCAGGGGCACGGGGTCGATGGCGCCGGCCCATTCGGCTTCGGGGGCGCGAAAACGAACGGGCGGCCGGTCGTCGACCAGGCCGCCCGTCGTGGTTCGCTGGGTTGGCGAAGAGCCGGGGTCAGGGAACCGGCTCGAGGCTCAGCGGGTCGAGCTGCGGCAGGTCGGTCACCTTGCCGCCGAAGAAGAGGTTCATGTCGGCCCGGTGATCCGCGTCACCGGGGGCGATCTGTTCCCACGGCCCGACGACCAGGAAGACCAGGCCGTCCGGATCCAGGTAGCGCTTCGCCACCCGCTGGACGTCCTCGGCGGTGACCGCCCGGATGCGGTCGCGCCACTTCTGCCAGTACTCGTGGGGGCGCCCCTGGAAGGTGTCCTGGGCGTACACCCGGACCACGGCGCGGGGTGATTCGAAGCGCCGCGGGAAGGTCTCGACCAGGCTTTGCTTGGCGATCTTGAGCTCCTCGTCGCTGACCGGCTCGTCACGGATCCGGGCGAGCTCCTCGAGGGCGATCTTCGAGGCCAGGGCCACCGTCGAGTTCTTCGATTGGAAGAGCATGTAGAACTGGCCCGGCCGGAAGGGCTCGATGGTGAAGACCGAGCCGGCGGAGTAGGCCAGACCCTCGTCGGAGCGGATCCGCTTGACGAGCCGCGAGGTGAAGCCTCCGGCGCCGAAGATCTCGTTCATCACCTGGAGCGGCGCGGCGTCGGGGTCGTCCCAATCCTGCCACTCGAGGCCCTGGTGGCCGATGAAGACCTTCGCCTGGGGGATGTCCTTCTCATAGTGGTAGAGCCCGGCGGTGGGCTTGAAGTCCGGTTCCGGCGGCGGCCAGGCGGCGGCGGTGCCGTTGCCCGGCCAGCTCGCCAGCTGCTTGCCGAGCTTGGCGAGCACGTCCTTCGTGTCGACGTCGCCGGAGACGGTGATGATCATGTTCTCGGGCCGCCAGTAGCGGTCGTGGAAGGCGATCAGGTCATCGCGGCCGATGGCCGCGAGCTCATCGGCGGTGAGCTGCTTCGATCCGAAGTAGTCGTGGCCGTAGAGCAGCCACTGCCATTCGCGGTCGAGGATCTGACCGGCATCGTCGTTGCGCTGCTTCATGCCCTCGAGGAGGTTGCTCTTGGCGACGTCGAGGCGGCCGCCGTCGAAGCCCGGGGTCTTGAGCATTTCGAAGAACAACCCCAGCCCCTCGTCGAGGACGCCGGTGATGCAGTTGAGGTTGGCGCCGGAGCTGATGTCGCCGCCGGTGGTGTTGATGTCCGCGGCCAGGAAGTCGACCTTCTCGTCGAACTCCTCGGCGCTGCGCTGGGCGGTGCCGCCCTGGCGGATCATCGTGCCAGTGAGGGCCGCGACGCCGGGTCCCACCTCACCACCTTCGAGGAACGAGCCGGCCCGGAGCGTGATCGAGACGGTGACCAGCGGCAGCGTGTGGTCCTCGGCGACGTACACCGGGATCCCCCCGGCGAGCTCGTGGTAGAAGGGCGCCGCCGGCGGCACCTCGAAGTCGAGGGCCGGGTAGCGGAGCTGTTCCGGCCTTTGCGGGATGGCGCCGTTCGACGCCTTGGCGGCGGCCAGCACGGGGCTCGCGGCAGCCAGGATCAGGGCGACGGCGAGGCCGTGACGGACGGCGAGGAAACGACGGCTCATGACTCACCTCCGGCGGCCGGCGCGGCCGACAGCTCTTCGATACGCTCGCGCAAGGCCTTTTCCAGAACCGGCACGATGGGTTGTACCTGCGGTGGCATCTGGTCCTTCTGGCTCAGCAGCTGGTTCAAGGCGCTCTCGAGCTCGTCGGCGCTCTGGCTGGCCTGGATCTGCTTGAGCTGGGCCTGGACCATGGGGCGCAGCTGGGCCGGCAACGCCGCGAGCTCCGGCGACATCTCCTCGGCCGGCGCGTCGGCGCTGCGGCGGTAAAGACCGACGGCGCTGTTGGTCGGGTCGAAGTACTCCTTGGCCACCCGCTGGACGTCCTCGGCGGTCACCTCGAGGGTCTTGTCGGCCCAGTAGTTGAGGTAGTGCCAGTCGCCGAGACCGTCGTAGAAGATCAGCTGCAGACAGAGGAAGAAGGGGTTCTCGAGCCGGCGGAAGGCGTCGGCGGCGATGTTGTTCTTGACCTTCTGGAGCTCCTCGGCGGGAACCGGCTCATCCTGGAGCCGCTTGAGCTCGGCATACCACGCCTGCTCGAGCTGCTCCGGCGTCGCGTCGCCCTTGGCCTCGGCGTTGAAGGTGAAGGCGCCGGCCCATTTGCGCGAGTTCTGGTTGGTGCTCGCCGACGAGGCGATGCCCTGGTCGAGGACCAGCGACTTGTAGAGCCGGCCGGTGTTGCCGTTCAGGATCCCCGTCATGACGTCGAGGGCGTAGGAGTCCTTATGGCGGAACGGGACCGTGTGGTAGGCGACCTGAACCTGCGGCTGGCAATCGCACTCGGCGACCATCCGCTTCTCGGCCAGCTGCTGCATTTCGAGGGTGACCACGTCGGGCGCCGGCGCGGTGCGCTGGGGGAGCCGGCCGAAGTACCGCTCGGCGAGGGCCTTCGCCTGGTCGAGATCGAAGTTGCCGACCAGGATGCCGGTCAGGTTGTTGGCGGCGTAGTAGGTGTCGTAGTAGGCCTTGGCCTGGGCCATCGAGTAGGACTCGAGGTCCGAAGGCCAGCCCACCACCGGCCAGCCGTAGGGATGGGACTGCCAGAACATCGACTCGAAGAGCTCGTCGAACTTGCCCGTCGGGGTCGACTCGGTGCGCAGGCGGCGCTCCTCGTAGACCACGTCGCGCTCGGTGTAGAACTCGCGGAACACCGGGTTCAGGAGCCGGTCCGATTCCATCCAGAACCACAGCTCGAGCTTGTTGGCGGGGACGTTGACGAAGTAGCCGGTCATGTCCTCGTTGGTGAAGGCGTTCATCCCCGAGCCGCCGGCCTCGGTGTAGACCTTGTCGAACTCGTCCTTGACCATCAGCGAGCGCTGCTCTTCCATCAGCTCGTTGAACCGCGCCTCGAGCTCGACCATCTTCGGCGTCCGCTGCTCGGGGTCGAAGGGGTTGTCGATCTCGCCCAGGCGGTAGCGCTCGCGCTGCTTGCGGTCTTCGGCGCGGATCTGCTCCTGGATCTTCTCGAGCTCGTCCATGATCTCGAGGTCGCGGGTGATGTTCGTGGTCCCGATGGTGTGGGTGCCCTTGAACATCATGTGCTCGAAGAAGTGGCTGATGCCGGTGATCCCCGGGCGCTCGTTGGACGAGCCGACGTGGGCCACCCAGGCGGCGTAGACGGTGCTCAGCTCCGGCCGCTGGACGGCGAGGAACTCCATGCCGTTGTCCAGCTTGAAGGTCGACACCGGCACCTGGGCTCCCTGCTCGGCACCGGCGACGGCGGGCAGCGCGAGGAGCACGGCCAGCGTCACGGCGACGAGCAGCCGGGGCGCGACATGGTTCGTACGATGTTCGTTCATGCTCTTTCCTGCGGGTTGTTGGCTTGCGGCTCGGGCCTTGAAAGCCCGGAAAGGTCCGACCTGACGGTCGGAGAGACGGAGATTACCACCGGGAGCGCCCGTCCGCTGACAGTTGTCGGAGACAGCGAGTGCGAAGACCGGTCCTCGCCGGGGCTCTTCGGGATACGGCGGCTACGGCTGAAGGTTGCAGGGCGACCGGCTCGGCTAAGATGGCGCTCGATCCAGGGCCATCGAGGGCTCTGGCGAGCCGATCATGCGCCGCCCCATCGCTTCCTCCGAGAGTCTTTCCCGCGAGCCGCGCCGAGCGCAGCGCTATCCGCTGTCGATCGCGCCGATGATGGATCGGACCGATCGCCATTTCCGCTTCTTCCTCCGCCAGATCACCCGCCGGGCGTTGCTCTACACCGAGATGGTGACCTCCGGCGCGGTGATCCACGGCGACCGCGATCATCTGTTGGGCTTCGATCCAAAGGAGCGGCCCCTGGCGCTCCAGCTGGGGGGGGACGACCCGGCCGAGCTCGCCGAGTGCGCACGGATCGCCGAGGACCGGGGCTACGACGAGGTCAACCTCAACGTCGGCTGCCCCAGCGACCGGGTGCAGAAGGGTAGCTTCGGGGCGTGTCTGATGGCGCGGCCCGAGGTGGTGGCGGAGGCGGTGGCGGCGATGCGCCGCGCCGTGGCGTTGCCGGTGACGGTCAAGCACCGCATCGG
>JAGQSE010000648.1 GCA_020439725.1 Acidobacteriota bacterium | reverse complement strand
GCGTAGCTCTGGAAGACCATCGCGATGTCGCGATCCTTGGGGCGCACGTCGTTGACCACGCGATCCCCGATCGAAATCGTGCCGCCGGTGATCTCTTCGAGCCCGGCGACCATGCGCAGCGCGGTCGACTTGCCACACCCCGAGGGACCGACCAGGACCATGAACTCCTCGTCGTGGACCTCGAGGTTGAGATCGGCGATGACCTGGACCGAGCCGTAGCTCTTGGACACGTGGTTGAGGGTGACGCTGGCCACTTTCCTACTCCTTGTCGAGTCGGGTCCGGGTCGATGCGGTGTCTTCGACCGCCAGGATGCGTCCCGAGAGCGCCGCCAGCGGCAGCTCGAGCTCGGCACCGGGAGTGAGCTCGAAGCGCTCGCCGGTGAGGAGATCGACCACCGCCCCGGCACCGCTCCAGGCGGCCGGCGACGCGACGGCGAGCGTGCCTGCCTCCGCCGCGCGATTGACCGCCACGACAACGGTCTCGTCCGCGTCGCTCCGCGCGAAGGCCAGCTGGTCCGTGCCGAAGGCGAGGCCGTGGTGATCACCGCGCCACAGAGCCGGGTGGGCGCGGCGGATCGAGATGAGCTGCTTGTAGAAGCCGCGCAGGGCCTCGTCCCGGGGATCGCCGGCACCGGGCTCGACGCCGGTGGCGCCCCACGGCATGTCGCTCCGGTTCTCGGGCCAATCGCCGCCGACGCGACCGACCTCCTCACCGTAATAGATCGTCGGGATGCCGGCGGTGGTCAGCTGGAGGAGGGCCGCCAGTCGAAAGAGTGCGACGTCGCCGCCCAGTTGATACAGCGCGGTGGGCGTGTCGTGACTACCGAGGAAGTGCGCCAGAAGGTGTCCCTCGCGGACTTCGTGACGCTTCTCCAGGTAGCGGTCGTAGGCCACCGGCCGGCCCCGGCCCTGGACGAAGCCCAGGGTGCTGCCCTGGAAGGAGAAGTCGAAACCCGCGTCCATCTCGTCGGTCTCGAACCAGGGGTCGAGAGACTTGGCGTCGCCGCCCCACACCTCTCCCACCAGGAAGAAGTCGTCGCCGAGGCGCTCGCGGGTCCGGCGCCGGTGCTCCTGCCAGAAGTCGTGGCTGACGTGCTTGACCGTGTCGAGCCGGAAGCCGTCGAGACCGACGCGCTCGGCGCGCCCGAGATGGGCTTCGAGGAGAAAGTCCCGGACCTCGGGCAGCTCGGTACGGAAGTCCGGCAGGCCCGACAGACAGGACGTCAGGTCGTCGCTACCACAGGTGCCCTGGTCCTCGCTGCGCAACCAGCCGCGGGTCTTGGGATCCGTGAGGTAGCGCGAGTCGTAGCCGGCGTGGTTGTAGACGACGTCGAGAAGCACCGCGATGCCGTGGGCGTGGGCGTCGTCGACCAGCTGCTTGAGCTCCGCCTCGGTGCCGAAGCGGGGATCGACGCGATAGAAGTCGTCGGCCCAGTAGCCGTGGTAGCCCCAGTCGGGGAAACCCGCGCCGGTGACGAAGCCGTCGATGTTCTTGACCACCGGCGTGATCCACAACGCGGTGATGCCGAGATCGGCGAGGTCGTCGAGGCGCTCGCGGAGCCCCACCAGGTCCCCGCCATGGAAGGCGCCCTTGGCGTCCCGATCGACGCCGGTGTCGTTGTCCGGATCCCCGTCGGCGTAGCGGTCGAGGACGACGAAATACAGCACCGCCTCCGCCCACTCGGATTGTGGCTGGACGCGGACCGCGGGTGTCGCCGGCAGCGGCGTGGCGGCGGCCGTCGGGGGTGCGACGGCAGCGCCTCCGACACCGGAGGTCGAGGTGCAAGCCGTGCTCGAGACGAGGAAAAGAAGAAGTCCGGAGGCGAGGCAGACGGCGGTGCGGCAGACGGCGGTGTGGCAGACGGCGGTGTGGCAGACGGTGGTGCGGCAGACGGTGGCGAGACGACCTGATTTCCGGGTGCGCAGCGAACCTCGCACCAGGGTCTCGCTCCCGACGGGACCGGTTTGGACCGATCTCCAAGCGGGGCGGACCTCGAGCGGCATGCCGGGTCTCGGCGCACTGGTGAACAAGGCGTTCCTGCCTCCGTCCGTAAAGTTGTTCCGCAGTTCCGACTTTGTATCGGTAGCTGGATGATACCAGCTGCCAAGCTGTTGTCAATCCAGCGTCACATCTGTCAAGCTCTGGCCTGATTCTGTCACAGATACCCACGGAGCAACAGCCGTCCTGAGCCCTTCGAGCGAGAGCGGCGAGCCGGGACCAGAAGAGCTTGCAGGAAGCTTTTGCAGCTCAAAAGCTCTACAAACATGAGACAGAAACTTCCACAGGAAGAGACCCCTGCCGAGCGCCGCAAGACGGCGCTCCACCCGATCCGGGTCGTCGCCAGGAGGACCGGTCTCAAGCCCAACCTGATCCGCGCTTGGGAGCGTCGGTACGCGGTGGTCGAGCCCGCCCGCACCAGCGGCGGCCAGCGGCTGTACTCGGAGGCGCACATCGAACGCCTGCTGCTGCTACGCAGCGCGGTCGAGGCGGGGCATGCCATCAGCCAGGTTGCCGCCCTCGCCGACGAGGACCTCCTCGGTCTCACCTTGACGCCCATGACGGCTCCCGGTGCGCACGTCGACGAGAGCCGCCCCGCCGCCGAGGAGGAACGGATCCGGGCCTGCCTCGACGCCGTCTCGGCCCTCGACTCGGATCATCTGAGTCATCTCTTCGAGGACGCGCTGGTCGAGCTGGGCCCGCACCGCCTGGTGCTCGATCTCGTGGCACCGCTCTTCGACCGGGTCGGCCAGCTGTGGAGCAGCCACCGGTTTCGGCCCATGCACGAGCACCTCGCGACGAGCGTGACGCGAACCTTCATCGACCAGCTCATCCGGCGCCAGCGGACGAGTCCCGGGGCTCCCCTGCTGGTGACCGCGGCGGTCCGCGGCCAGCGTCACGAGCTGGGCGCGCTGCTGGTGGCGGCGGTAGCGGCGGTGGCCGACTGGCGGGTCCTCCATCTGGGACCGGACCTGCCCACCGAAGACCTCGTGGCCGCCGCTCGCGAGGTGGGGGCCGGGGCGGTGGCCGTCAGCCTCGTCTATCCCGCCGACGACACGCAGCTGGGCCATGAGCTGGTGCAGCTGCGACGGCAGCTGGGGCCCGAGCTGCCGCTGCTGGTGGGCGGTCGCGCCGCCGCGGCATATGCCCCGTTCCTCGAAACCGTCCGCGCCATCCGGGTGCATTCCCTCGAGGCCTTGCCCCCGGTGCTCGGCGAGCTCCGCCGCCACGTCGCGGCACCACCGCAACGGCGTCTCCCGACGCCCGTCCGCAGCTCCCTCGAAGGCGCCCCGGGAACCTTGCTCGACACCTCGGTGTCGGCGCGCTCGGGCCGGGCGTCCCGCCCCTGGCGCAGCCGTCGCCAGCTCTTCGTCTCGCTCGAAGCGCGCCGGCGCTACCGC
>JAGQSE010000647.1 GCA_020439725.1 Acidobacteriota bacterium | reverse complement strand
CACGGTGGACCGTGGGAACGAGAGCTTCCGCCCCTTCAATAAACCTTGTTATCCTTCGAAATGACCTCTACGAAAAGACTCTTCATCTCCCACAGTTCGGACGACGACGACTTCGTCCGCAGGCTCCGCCAGACCCTGTCCGAGCAGGGTCACGACGGCTGGATCGACTCGCGCGAGCTCCGCGGTGGGGATCCGCTGTGGCCGGAGATCGAGCAGGCCATCGAGAACGCGGCCGGCCTCGCGGTGGTGGTCTCCCCGAGCGGTTTGCAATCGAAATGGCTTGGGAAAGAGGTGCGGCGCGCCCTCGAGCTGCGAGACGAGCGTGGCAAGGAGACCTTTCCGGTCATCCCGCTGTCGCTCGACGGCACCAAGCTCGGCGTCCTCGAGGAGCTGTTTGGCGACGAACCCGTCTACATCCCCGTTCGCAGCGGCCCCGGTGGTGTCGAGGAAGCCATACACGACCTCCTGGTCGCCATGGGAGAGCGCGCACCGGCGGATGCGGAGTCGCAGCCCCAGCCGGAGGCAGAGCCGCTCGAAGACCTGGTACTCGAGCTGAGCGACTTGGAGATCCGGCACCACGACGGCGTCGAACGCGCCATGGCCAAGGCACGGCTGGTCTACGAGCC
Source organism: Acidobacteriota bacterium (assembly GCA_020439725.1). Classification (GTDB taxonomy): domain Bacteria; phylum Acidobacteriota; class Thermoanaerobaculia; order Multivoradales; family JAHZIX01; genus JAGQSE01. The sequence continues at coordinate 5,779 of JAGQSE010000647.1, read as the reverse complement.
AGCGACACCGGGTCAGCCCGAGGTCCACAGTCAGCAGGACTGGCGCTTCACCGCACCCATCGGCCCCATCGAGGCGGAGGAGCTTCGCTGGTACCTCGAGAAGTACGCGATCTGGCCGAGTCACTACTTCCAGGAGCGAGCGAGAAGAGTCGAAAAGGATCTCGTGAAGTGGGGTCGTCTGCTCTACAAGGCCGCCATGCCAGTGGAATCGACCGCGAACGTGCTCCAGGCTTGGGCCCGAATCGATGGGCACGCCGAGCGCCGCTTCTCGATCCACGTGAGCGCGAAGCCGCTCGCTGGAGCCTCCGAAGACGAAGAGAGAGTCACCAAGGAGGCCGCAACCCTCCTCCTCGGCCTACCCTGGGAGCTGCTCCACGACGGCAAGCGCTACCTCTTCCAGGGCGCCCATCCCACCCGCGTTCGCCGCCGACTGCCGAGCACCGAGAGCTTCGATGTGCCGGTGGTCGCGCCACCGATCCGCATCCTGCTGGTCACCGCGCGGCCGGAGGACGAGGCTTGTGGCTACATCGACCACCGCGTCAGCGCCTTGCCGCTGGTCGAGGCGATGGAGGCGCTCCCCGGGCTGGTCGAGATCCGCGTCCTCAGCCCACCGACGCTCAAGGCTCTGAGCGAGGAGCTCGACCGCGCCTACCGGAGCCGCCGGCCCTATCACGTGGTCCATTTCGACGGTCACGGCGTCTACGACCGCACCGTCGGTCTCGGCGGGTTGTGCTTCGAGCATCCCGACGACAGCGCCAAGCTCGAGAAGCGCCGCCACGTCACCATCTACACCAAGGAGCTCGGACCGCTCCTCCACCACCACCGCATCCCGCTCGTCTTCCTCGAGGCCTGTCAGACCGCGAAAGCCGACAAGGCGTCGGAGTCGGTGGCCTCCGAGCTGCTCAAGGTCGGAGTCGCCTCGGTGGTAGCGATGAGCCACAGCGTGCTGGTCGAGACGGCGAAGCGCTTCGTCGGCACCTTCTACCAGGCGCTGGCCGAGGGTCGCCGAGTGGGTGACGCAATGCTCGCGGGGCAGCAGGAGCTCGACCTCGACAGGAGCCGTGGTCGTATTTTCGGTACCGGCGAGCTCCAGCTCCACGACTGGTTCGTACCCGTGCTGTTCCAGGAGAAGCTCGATCCGCAGCTCTTTACGAGCGTGTCCTCGCCACAGGCGCAGGAAGACTTTCGGGAGCGCCTGGCTCGTCGGCTCGGCGCCGTCCCAAAAGAGCCTGAGACCGGTTTCATCGGCCGCAGCCGTGAGCTCCTCGCGCTCCAACGGCTGCTCCGCGCCGAGGGCGGCGCGCGCTACGCCGTGATCCGCGGTCAAGGTGGCGAAGGCAAGACCGCCCTCGCCGCCGAGCTGGCGCGCTGGCTGGTCCGCTCGCACCAGATCCGCCGTGCGGCCTTCGTGTCGGTGGAAGGGATCGAGAGGAACCTGGTCGAGGTGGTCCTCGACAAGCTCGGCGCGCAGCTGATCCAGGAAGGCTTCTCGACCCAGGCCGACTGCCAGGGAGACCTGACCAAGACCGAGCAGCTGATCGAGCGCGCGCTCCGCGAGCAGCCGACGCTGCTGGTGCTCGACAACATGGAGAGCATCCTCCTCCCTCCCTTCCTCGCCGACGAGACTCCTGACGCGCTGTCGGAAGAGTCGAAGGCGGAGCTGGAGAGTCTGCTCGCGCTCTGCGAACGGCTGGTCCAGGTCGGCGAGACCCGCCTCGTCTTCACCAGCCGCGAGACGCTCCCCGCTCCCTTCGACGCCAAGCGGCAACGCCGTGAGCTCACGCGTCTGAGCCGCGAGGACGCGGTCCAGCTGGTCGAGAAGACGTTGAGCGTCGAGGGCGACGCGCTCCAAGACAACCCCGCCCTCCTCGACGCCCGCCAGGAAGCCATCGAGGCCCTCGTCGACGCCGTCCACGGCCACGCCCGCACCCTCGCCCTGCTCGCGCCCTCGATCAAGACCCAGGGTGTCGAGGCGACCCACGGCTCGCTGGTCGAGCTGATGACCGAGATGGAAACGCGCTTCCCGGGCAGCCGCGAACAATCCGTCTTCGCCAGCGTCGAGCTGTCGCTCCGGCGGTTGTCCGTGGCGAATCGGGAGCGGGTGCGGGTGCTGGGGGTGTTTCATGGCGCCGTCGATCTCGACATGCTCCGCGTGATGACCGGATGGGAGCAGGAAGACGTCACTTCGCTCGCGATCGAGCTGATCCAGACCGGTCTCGCAACGCCCGACCCCTATGACCACCTGACGCTGACGCCCGCGCTTTGCCCCTACCAGCGCGCTCGGCTGGATGACGATGAGCGGGACGAGCTGACGAGCCGGTGGGTGGAGGCGATGCGGAGCTATGTCGGCTTTCTCGTGCAGGAGCAGAGCCGAAGGACCGAGATCGCGGCGACCCTGACGGTGCTCGAGCTGCCCAACCTCTTTGCGCTGCTCGACCTCGTCGAGCGAGAGGGAGATGCCGAGGCGACGATCGATCTGACAACTTCGCTCTACTGGCTGTTACAGAACCTCGGAAAGCGACGGCTGCTCGAGCGGGTGGGGACAGCCCGCGACACGGCGGTCGCGAAGTTGGGCGACGCCTGGAATCACGCAAGCTTCGAGGCGGCACGTACTCGCATCGAGCAACAGCTCGCGGGCGGGAAGGTGCGCGAGGCGTTCGAGGGAGCGCGACGGCTTCTAGAACTGGCCCGGGCTGCGGGCGATGGGGCGTATCCCGAAGCCCACTACGACCTGGCGATGGCCATCAACCTACTAGGTCAGGTTTTAGCCGGCGCAGGCGTTCCAGAGAAGGCGCTGCCTTTGTTTCAAGAAGCCCAAGAAGCCTTCGAAGTCGTTGCGACCCAGCGGGAGAACGACTCAGCCAGAGGCATGGCGTCAGTCTGTATCGGAAGGCAGGGAGACTGCCTTCTGGCCCTGGGCCGGCTCGACGAGGCGGCCCAGGTGTACGAAGAATCGCTCCGCCGCGACGAACAACGCGGTGATGAGCGCGATGTTGCCGTCGGCAAGGGTCAGCTGGGTACCGTCCGACTAAAGCAGGGGCGTTACGAGGAGGCGCTGACCGCCTTTGCCGAGGCCCGCGAGCGGTTTACGGGCCTAGGCGAACCAGGCTCCGTCGCCACGAGCTGGCATCAGACCGGGAGGGTGTACCAGGAGGCGGGCCAGCCGGAAGCGGCGGAGGACGCCTACCGGAGGTCCCTGGCGATCGAGGTGCAACTCGGGAATCTCGCCGGGCAGGCAGACACGCTGAACCAGTTGGGCAGTTTGTATGACAACTCCCTCGAGCGACCGGAGGAAGCCGTGGCTTTCTTCATGCAGGCCGCGGACAAGTACGTCGAGATCGGTGACGCTGCCAAGGAAGGCGCCGTCAGGAACAACCTGGGCAGCACTTTACGCAAGCTCCATCGTTTCGCCGAAGCCCGGCAGGAGATCTATCGGGCGAACGAATGCGGGGAACCGTATGGCCACGCGGCCGAGCCGTGGAAGACCTGGGACATCCTGGCCGATATCGAGACCGCCGATTGCAACGCCGAAGCCGCCGCCACGGCACGCAACAAGGCCTTCGCCAGCTACCTTGCCTACCGCCGTGATGGCGGGGAGAACTACCTCCCTCAGGGTCGGCTCGCCCTTGCCGTAGCTCATAGGTTGCTCGGCGGAAACAGAATTGAGGCCACGGCATTGCTCGAGCAGCTTGCAGCAGACCCTGAGGCAGCTTGGCTCCTCCCTTTCATCCACACCCTCCAGGCCGTCGTCGCCGGCAGCCGCGATCGGGCGCTGGCGGAGGGTCCGGAGCTTCACTACACGATGGCCGCGGAGGTCCTGTTGTTGATCGAGACGCTCGAAGGGGCGGAAGGTGGCGGGGGCTAACGTGAGGATGGAAGGCCCCGTGCCACACGTAGGGTGCGCCTGCGCACCGCGGATTGGCGATCAATCGGTGGGCTGGCGCCCACCCTACGGAGACTCTCGAAACCTAGCGATTCACTGGCAGCACCAGCGATACCACCTGCGGCACCCTCTCGAAATGCGTGTCAGTCGTGACCAAGCGCAGCCCGAGCTGCATGGCGCTGGCCGCGATCCAGACATCGTTGGTCGGGATGGGGGTGCCGGCCTGGCGAAGGTGCGCGACGATCTCCCCGTAGCGCTCAGCTGTCTCTTCGTCGATGCCTGCCGTCCGGACTCGCGGTGAGGAGCGGAAACGATCGAGCAGCTCGACGTTCTCCCGGAGGCGGGCGCCACGGCGAAAACCCGCCAGTAGCTCGCCGAGCACGATCGTGTTGAGGACGATCTCCTCGGCTCGCTGCACGAGCTCGACCACACCCTCGTGCCCGCGCATGAAGGCCGAGTACGCCGACGTGTCGAGCGCGATCCGCACCGTCAGCGCCAGAGCTCCGGATCGATCCGCCGTTGGTCTTCGAGCACCCGGTCGAAGTCAGCCGCCTCCTCGGGCGTCCAGCTGCCCGCGAGCGCGTCGAGGTCATGGTGGCGCCGATGCCCGGCGCGAGGCTCGAGCCCGGTTGCCTTCTCGAGCAGGCGGATCACGGTCTTGTTGAGGCTCGTGTGGGACTCCCGCGCCTGCCGCTCGAGCACCGCCGCGAGCTCTTCCGGGATGTTTCTGACAGTAATCGCCTTCATGGTCGTCCTCCGCTGCGTCTGGGTGGCCCTCCGTGCATCATAGCGCGCGCTCTCGTGATGCACTTCTGACCAGCCTGCCGCGCAGGCTCAGACTGCCTGGGCTCAATTCCCCGTGTACTCCACCTCAAGCAGCCCCGAAACGTCGCAGGTCGGGCCGGGGCGACCGACGTGGAGGGTTTGCACCAGGCCTTGGTAGAGCTCGGCCTGGGTCTGGCGCTTGGCGCAATCCCACATCGTGACGTCTTCCGGCGTGCACGAGTAGGCGTCGCGGAAGGTGTAGTGGGCGTCCCAGGTGCTCGAGGAGTCGAGGGGGAGCTCGGTGTGGTAGGTGGTGAAGTCGGTGAGGCCCCAGTCGGCTTCGAAGTGAACCAGCTTGATGCCGGGGTTCTGGCTGTGGTTGGGCGAGACGCCGGGGGCGGAGATGGCGAGCTCGACGGCGCCGCTTGGGCCGTGGAGGACGCGGATCTCGTCCATGTGGGTGTGGCTGGTGAAGACGCCGACGATCTCGTCCTGGTGCTTGGCGACGTGCTCTAGGAAGGTGTTCTGCTGCGCCGGGTCCTGCCACATCTCGCCTTCCTCGATGCTGTCGTGGGAGCAGTACTCGTTCTCGCCGGGCGGGATGTGCATGGCGATCAGCACCTTCTGGCGGGTGCCCTCGACCGATTCGAGCTGCGATTCGAGCCACGCGAGCTGGGCGTCCCCCTCCGCCGAGCGGCTGGTCCAGGGGTGAGCCGAGTTGAAGCAGTCTGTGCCGGTGAACATGACCGTGTTCATCATCAACACCAGCAGCCGATGGTCCTGGGTCGGGTAGGCGGAGTAGTAGCCGTCGAGCCGATGCGTGCGATCGAGCAAGCAGCCCGGGGTCTGGGTCCCGACGCGGGCACACGAGCTGGCGTTGACCATCGGCCAGACGAGCTCGTGATCGGTGTCGAGCGTGTAGGGCGGCTCGGGATTGCGGGCGGCGTCGGAGAACTCGCAGTAATCCCCCAAAAGCGAGTCGTTGTTGCCGGGCAGGTAGAGCAACGGGATCGGGGTCGGCGCGGTCTCGACCAACGTGCGGAGCCCACCGAGCACGTCGCCGATGCCGTCCTCGACGTTGGGGTTGACGCTCCCGCTGTGCACCGGCAGGTCTCCGAGATAGAGGATGAA
>JAGQSE010000646.1 GCA_020439725.1 Acidobacteriota bacterium | reverse complement strand
GCCGATTCGAAAGCCGATTCGAAAGAAGGAGACGAGGCGAGAGGGCGTTGTGTCGAGGGCTCGAGCGGGGACGAGGAACCGGCGCCGAGAGAGGAGAGCCCCCGCGTCCTGCCGGTCGGCGGGGTTCCGGGCGCTCAGCGATCTTCCGCCTGCGGCGCAAGCCAGCACCTCGAAGGGCGGCGCGCGTCCGCCCCTGGAGCCTCCGCGGGAGGGATCACCGCGGGGCCGCGGGCGCTCGTCGGCTGCCCGCTCGAAGGAGGACTCTACTCCCGTCCGCGGTGGTTGCAACAGGGGCCTCGGCCGGACGGCTCGGCGAGTGTGCCCGGCGCTGCTGCCGGAAGGTCTCGGGACCGACCGGGACGGTCACCGGGATGGCGGGGGATCGATGGTAATCTCCCATCCAATCTCTGACGGTGGAGGAGTGCCGGAGGCCTCCGCAGGCGCACCCGGTGAACCGGGCGGTTCCGGCGACCCTCGATGGAGGACGGATCATGACGGATCGGCTTCGGTGGGCCGCCTCGGCGGCCCTGGCGATACTCGGTGTGCTCTCGGGTTCCTGGATCGGCGAGGTCGAGGCGCAGACGCAGTCGGGCGAAGAGACCCAGGCTCAGCACGGGGACCCGGCGAAATATCTGCTGCAAAGCCCGGGCGTCGCGGTGGATCGCCCGGAGAACGACTACGGTCTCGGCCCCGGTTACATCTCGCAGCTCGAGCCCTATCCGCGAGTCGGGAAGGGAGATCTGACGCCCTTCGACCTGTGGCATTACGGTGGCCGGTTGGGCAGCTCGTTCAGCTCGCCGGTGCTGCCCATGGTCTTCGACGAGTGGCTGACCCTCAACCTCGAGCGCAAGCCCAAGCTGATGCGCCTGGTGCGTGAGTACATGGCCGGCCGCTTCGACTTCAACGGCCGCGTGATCCCCGGTCAGACCATGTCCGGCGGCAAGGCGATCATGAAGGGTCCCATCGCCAAGCTCCCGGCCGGCGTGGCGTCCTTCGCGGAGCTCGGCGAGCTGTCGCCGGAAGAGATCCGCGAGCGCGACCTCTTCCCGTTCCTGCCCCTGGCCCATCCCCTGGCGACGACGGCGCACATGGTCTTCCCGCCGGCGTGGATCGAGTCACACCCCGAGCACGACCGCATCGACGTCGATTTCGACATTCCCGAGCAATACCTGCCCGAGTTCCCGCCACCGATGTTCCTCACCACCCACAAGGAGCTCGGCGACGTCACCGGCGGTCGCGAAGTGACGCTGGGCAACTACTTCGAGATCTTCGACGGGTTGTTGACCCCGGAGCAGATGGAGGGGCTCAAGGAGCTCCTGCGACCGACGCCGACGACCTGGTTCAACCAGACCACCCACCGCATCACCGCCGAGCCCAACGCCGGGGTGTCCTGCTTCTCGTGTCACGTCAACGGCCACACCAACGGCGCCATCGAGCTGGCTCCGGACTCGCGCCCCAACCTGGCACGGCTGCGGGTCGACACGCCCACCATGCGGGGCAACTACAACCTGATGGTGCTGTCGTCGAAGCGCTCGATCCGCAGCATGGACCATTTCGCCGAGGTCGAGGAGTACTTCGACGGCGATCCGGGGATGCAGCAGGCCATCGGCCCGCGCGGCGTCCAGCGCCAGGTGACCAACCGCATGGGTGACTTCAACTCGATCCTCGACGTGCCGCCGGCGCCCAAGCTGGGGCCGACGATGCGGCTGATCCGCTCGAAGGCCACCGAGCAGGAGCTGCGCGGCGAGGAGCTGTTCCACGGCAAGGCCTTGTGCTCCGAGTGTCACTACGGACCGGCCTTCGTCGACGACTACATGCACGACCTCCAGGTCGAGCGCTTCTACAAGGGGCGCCCCGAAGGTCCCATCAAGACCTTCCCGTTGCGCGGCATAAAGGACACGCCGCCCTACCTCCACGATGGCCGCCTGATGACCTTGGACGACACCGTCGAGTTCTTCAACCTGGTCTTGGAGCTCCACCTCGACCAGACCGAAAAGGACGACCTGGTCGCCTACCTGCTCTGTCTCTGACGCCGGCCGGACGAGGCTGCGGCGGCCTCCTGGCGCGCCTCCTCGAGCCGAGCCACGGCTTCGGCGATCTCCGGTGAATCCGGGCTCTGCGTCGCCCGGCTCAGCTCGACGACGCGCTCGAGGAGCGGCACGGCGCGGCCGGGCTCGCCCTGCCGGCGATGGACCTCGGCCAGGCTGGCGAGGGCCAGGCCAACATACTGGCCGCGGGGACCGAAGGTGGCCTCGAGGCGTTCGAGGCTCGAGCGGATCCGCGTCTCCGCCTCGTCGAGACGCCCGAGGTCGCTCAGCACCTGGCCGAGGGTGAGGTCGGCGAGCAGCGTCAGCTTGTGGTTCGGTCCCAGGTGCTCGCGCATCTCGTCCCCCAGGCGCCGGAGCTCGGGTTCGGCGGTTCCCGGATCTCCCTGCTCGAAACGCATGGCGGCGAGGTTGTAGCGCAACGCCAGGACGTCGACGGATTGCGCTCCGAGCCGCGTCCGGGCGCTCTCGAGGGCACGGCCGAAGAGCTCGAAGGCCGGCTCGACCTGGCCCTGGGCGTAGAGCGTGTAGGCCAGGTTCTGGCGCACGTCCGAGGCCTGGGTGCTGTCCTCGCCGAGGCGCTTCTCGAAGATCGCCAGCGCCCGGCGGAAGAGCGGGAGCGCCGCTTCGAGATCGCCGGTCTCGACGGTGCACCGGCCGATCGACTTGAGCGCCGCCGCCACCGTCAGGCCCTCGGCCCCTTCACGGGCCTCGGCGACCTCGACGGCGTGGCCGAAGGTGGCACAGGCGAGGGCGACGTCGCCGCGCTCGAGCTGGCTCTGACCGAGGCGCAGCAGGGTCAGGGCGTGTTGCTGGCCGTCGGGCAGGTCGAGGGCCTCGTAGATCGCCACGGCTCGCGCCAGGAGCTCTTCGCCCTCGGCGTAGCGGCCCTGGCGGTGGAGCACGTTGGCGAGGAGGACGGCGGGCTCGGCGACCCGGGCGTCGGTCTCGCCGAGCACCTCCTGGCGCAGGTCGAGGGCCCGTCTCAGCGCCGCCTCGGCCCGCTCCGGTTGGCGCGCGGCGGTGTAGTGGGCGCCCAGATCGACCTCGAGCTCGGCGATCTCGAGCCGTGGCTCCTCGGGTGAGGCCTCGAGCAGCGCCAGCGCCTCGAGGAGCAAGGGCTCGGCGGTGTCGAAGCGCTCGAGCCGGCTGTAGATCCGACCCAGGCTGTGGAGCAGGCGGGCGCGGAGCCGTGGCCGCTCTCGGAAGGCCTCCCCGAGGGTGGCCGCGCCACGATCGAGCAGCGCGAGAGCTTCCGGGTCGGCCGCTCGAGATCCTTCGGTGTAGGGGTCCGAGGTCCTGAACAGGCCCTCGAGGAACTCGACCACCTCCTCGGTCTCGGCCCGCTGGCGCTCGGCGCGGCCGCGTTGCTGGTCCGCCGCCGTCGCGGCAGCGCGGGTGAGATCCCGCTCGGCGGTCAGCCGCAGCGTGAATCCCACCGTCACGGCCGCCACCACCAGGCCACCGACGGCGGTCGCCGTCGCCGCCAGGGCATGACGGCGCAGCAGCTTGCCGAGGCGGTAGCTCCAGGTGTCCGGGCGCGCCGAAACCGGGAATCCGGCGAGGTGGCGTTCGAGGTCCAGGCGCAGCTCGTGGACCGAGCCGTAGCGCCTCTCCG
>JAGQSE010000034.1 GCA_020439725.1 Acidobacteriota bacterium | reverse complement strand
CTACTACGCCGAGAAGGTCCGCAAGCAGAAGTACGATCTCGACTCCGACGAGGTCAAGCAGTATCTCGAGCTCGACCACCTGCGGCAGGCGATGTTCTATGTCGCCGGCGAGCTCTTCGGCTTCGAGTTCACCCCGGTACCCGCCGGCCAGGTTCCGGTTTACCACCCCGACGTTCGCGTCTTCACGGTCACCGACCGAAAGACGGGTGACCTCGTGGGACTTTGGTACCTCGATCCCTTCGCCCGCGCCGGCAAGCGGTCGGGCGCCTGGGCCAACAGCTATCGCGGTCACGAGAGCTTCGACGGCGAGACCACGGTCATCGCGTCGAACAACTCGAACTTCATCCAGGGAGCTCCCGGTGAGCCGATCCTGGTGTCCTGGGACGACGCCGAGACCTTCTTCCACGAGTTCGGCCACGCGCTCCACTCGCTGTCGTCGACCGTCGCCTATCCGACGCTCAACGGTGGTGTTCGCGACTACACGGAGTTTCAGTCGCAGCTCCTCGAGCGCTGGCTCCAGACGCAACCGGTGATCGAGAAGTTCCTCGTCAATTACAAGACCGGCGAGCCCATGCCTGCCGAGCTGGTGGCGAAGATCCGCAAGGCCTCGACCTTCAACGAGGGCTTCATGACCACCGAGTATCTGGCCTCCGCGCTCATGGACCTCGAGTACCACACGACGGACCCGACCCACCTCGATCCGCAGACCTTCGAGAAGCAGACGCTGGCGCGGCTCGGGATGCCCAAGCAGATCGTCATGCGCCACCGCTCGACCCAGTTCGGTCACATCTTCTCGAGCGAGGGCTACTCGGCGGGCTATTACGGCTACCTGTGGGCCGACGTCCTCACCGCCGACGCCGCCGAAGCCTTCGCCGAGGCCCCGGGCGGCTTCTACGACCAGAAGCTCGCCGCTCGCCTGGTCAAGTACCTCTTCGCCGCCCGCAACGCCCTCGACCCCGCCGACGCCTACCGCGCCTTCCGCGGCCGCGACGCCACCATCGACGCCCTGATGCGTGACCGCGGCTTCCCGGTGCCGGAGGCGGCCGGAGTCGGACGGTAGCGCCGCGGTATCCTCCGGGAGCACTTCCCGCAAACGGCGCCGGCTTGCCGGTGTTCCTGGAGGATTCCGATGCTCGATCTCTACGGTGTCCGATCACCTGCCCGGTCGCTTGGTTCCTTCGGCGTGCTCCTGAGCACGGCCGGAGGGCGGCGGAGGGTGTCCGCTCTGCGGATCCCGCTCGTCGTCGGACTGCTCCTCGCGGTGGGCGGGCCCTCCTCCTCGGCCCAGGCCGCGGAAGCCCCAGACCCGGCCGTTTCGGCAAGCTCGTACCTCCTTCTCCCCGACCGGGTCTTCGACGGCGAGACCGTCCACGACGGCTGGGCGGTGGTGGTAGAGGGGGAGCGGATCCTGGCGGCGGGACCGGTGGGGGAGATCGCAGCGCCGGCCGGCGCGGAGCGGGTGGAGCTGGCGGGTACGACACTGCTCCCCGGGCTCATCGAAGGGCACTCGCACCTGTTGCTCCACCCTTACGACGAGACGCCGTGGACCGACCAGGTGCTCCGCGAGTCCGAGGCGCTGCGTGTAGCGCGGGCGACGGTCCATGCCCGCGACACGCTGATGGCGGGGTTCACCACGGTGCGCGACCTGGGCACCGAAGGCGCCGGCTACGCAGATGTGGGGCTCAAGCAGGCCATCGAGCAGGTGATCATTCCCGGCCCGCGGATGCTGGTCGTGACCCGGGCCATCGTTGCGACGGGGAGCTACGGCCCTTCTGGTTTCGCACCGAGCTTCGAGCCGCCTCTGGGCGCCGAAGCGGCGGATTCCGGGGATCTGGTGCGGGTCGTCCGCGACCAGATCGGCAAGGGTGCCGACTGGATCAAGGTCTACGCCGACTACCGCTGGGGCAAGGACGGCGAGGCGCGACCGACGTTCTCGATCGAGGAGCTCAAGACCATCGTCGAGACCGCGGCGAGCAGCGGCCGCCGTACCGTCGCCCACGCGGCGACCGCCGAAGGGATGCGCCGAGCGGTCCTCGCCGGGGTCAGCACCATCGAGCACGGTGATGGCGGCACGCCGGAGGTCTTCAAGCTCATGGCCGAGCGCGGCGTCCCCCTGTGTCCCACCGTCGCCGCCGGTGAGGCCATCGAGCGCTACCGCGGCTGGCGCCCGGGCGTCGATCCCGACCCACCGCGCATCATCGCCAAGCATGCCTCGCTCAAGGCAGCGCTCGACGCCGGGGTGACGCTGTGTAACGGCAGCGACGTAGGGGTTTTCCGCCACGGTGACAACGCCTGGGAGCTCGAGCTCCTGGTCGACTACGGTGTCCCCTCCACCGCCGCCCTCGCCGCCGCCACCTCGGTCAACGCACGCATCTTCGAGCTAGACGACCGCCTCGGTAGCATCCGCCCCGGCCTCCTCGCCGACCTCGTCGCCGTCGCCGGCGACCCCACCCGCGACATCCACGCGCTGCGGGACGTGCGGTGGGTGATGAAGGGTGGGGTGGTGGTGCGGCTCGGGGAGTAGGAATTCAGGGCACGTCTTCAAACATGGGGGACCCAAGTGTCGGATGGGTGCAGTGCCCGAGTCTTTCCGCATGCTCGGGCTCCCGCTTGGAGCCAAGGAAGGTGGGTGCTCTGTCACCCCTCTATGCCATGTCGCATCGGCCAAGAACATGGGGGACCCAAGTGTTGAGGCGCACCGAGGATTCGCTGTCGAGGCCTCGGCTGGAGATGTTTCACGGGTCACTTTCACGCGCCAAGTTCCTGAGAAGCTTCCCCGTAGCCTCTACTCGCGCCGGCCAGTGAGCCGGCACCGGCAGCCTCATCTCCTCGGTACGCTCGATCAGCACCTTGCCCTGCCTCGTGGCCTCCTTCGCAAGCCAGCCAAGCATCCCGGCCGCGTCCTGCCCCAGCAGCGCTTGCAAGACATATCGGCGCTCCCCCTGACGAAGGCCCAGACCTAGCTCTCGGGCGGCGCGGGCTAGGTCGGTGCGGGTGAGGATGAGACCGGAGCGGACGGGGGTGAGGAGGTCTTCGAGGAGGCTCTGGCCGCCTTCGGTGCGTGGGTCGCGGAGCGGGGGCGCGGTGCGGAGGTGGAGGCTTTGGGGCGGCTCTTCGGTGCCGCCGAGGGCACGGGTTTCGACCGCCAGCGTTTCACCGAGGAGCTCCGCCCAGCGGCGGTAGGAGGGGTCGCCAAGCTCGAGCATCCGCGCCAGGTACGGTGGCAGCCAGCTCAGGAGATGCTCCTCGAGGTGCGCGCGGCGGGCGTGGCGCCAGCGCTCCCGGGCGCTGCCCGCGGTGTGCTCCTCGAGCTCCGCCAGGCTGGCCTGAAGCGCGAGGAGCGTCGCGAGGTGATCGGGCTCGGTGGGGGGCTCGAGGCCTAGGGCGCGCCAGAAACCGGCGATGCGATCGCGGGCCTCGCCGCCGAGCTGGCCTTCGGCGCCCAGGTAGACCGAGGCATAGGGGTAGAGCTCGAAGGTGAAGAGCGCGGCGTGGGCGGTGGCGTCCGGGGGATCGCCGAGCCCGAGGGCTTCGGCCAGCGGTTGCGTCGCCGGTGACGGTGGCTCGGTCAGGGCACCGAGGGCACGGAGGAGCTCCACGACGGTTTCAGGCGGCGGTCGGTTGGGTCGTCACGGCGCCCCGGCTCAGCTCTTCACCTCGGCAGGCAGGCGGTAGGCTTCCTTCTCGGGCTTGACCGGGCGGATCAGCCAGTGCGGGCGGCGGGTGCCGTCGGGGGAGACCCGGTGGGCGGAGCGGGTCTTGGCGAGCCACTCGTGGAAGACACGGCGCGAGGCCTCGGTGTCGACGTGGATGTCGCCGTAGCGGTCGGTGGTTTCCGCGGGACGGACGCGCACCGCCTGGTGCCAGCAGTGCATCCCCGAGATCGGGTCCGGGTGGACCGGGAAGGTCAGGTTCTGGTGCACGCCGACGTCGGTCCACCAGATGCGTCTCGTATCGGGGTCGCTCGAAGCGTAGGGGCCGGTGCCTTTCTGCCGCGACAGCCCCCAGCGCGCCCCTTCGTGAGCCAGCGAGACGGTGGCCATCTGCTGGCGCTGGCCGGGCTGATCGGCGAGGCGCCAGCGGCCCATGTGGTGACTGCAGGCGACGACACCGGGACGGATGCCTTCGGTGACCCAGGCCTTGACCACGAAGTGGCCGATGTCGGTCTCGACCCGGACGAGGTCGCCGGTCTCGAGGCCGTGGACCGCGGCGTCCCGCGGGTGGATCCACAGTGGGTTGGTGTGCGCGATCTCGTCGAGCCACTTGGCGTTGGCGCTCCGCGTGTGGATGTGCACCGGCAGCCGGAAGGTCGAGATCAGCACCTTCTGGTCGGGGGCCATGTGCGCCGGGTGGACGTGGCTCCGGACATAGCCGGGCACCGCCAGCTCGGGCCAGCCCCAGCCGGCCAGGGTCGAGGAGAAGAACTCGAGGCGGCCGCTGGGGGTGGGGAAGCCGCGGAGGACGTCGCCGTCGACCCGGACACCCACCGGTCGTCGGCCCTCGGCGTCGGCGGCCGGCGCCCCCACCGGGGCCATGTTCACCGGCGCCGGGGCCGGGGCGCGGGTGTAGACGCGGCCGAAGCCGTCCTCACCGACCTCCTCGAGCTCTTCCGCGGGGACCGGCCGCTCGTGGAGCGCGCCGATGTCGCGGGCGACCTCGAAGGCGCCGTAGCGCCGCATATAGGCGAGCGGGGTGAGGCCCTCGGCGGCGGCCTTCTCGGGCAGACCGGGAACCGAGTGGGCGAAGATGTGGCCGTAGTACTCGTCGACGGTCAGCCGCTCGCCGGGGCGCTCGGCGGATTCGACGAAGGGGCGGATGCCCAGGGCGCCGTCCGGGTCCATGCGCCAGGACAGCTCGAGCCAGAACTCGTTCTCTTCCCACACCTCGCCGGGGTTGACCTCGCGCGTATCGGCCACGCTCTGCCCCAGGCGCTCGCGGGCGGCGCGCAGCACGGGCTGGCGGAAACCGAGCCATTGGGCGTCGTGGGTCTCGTAGGAGTGGATGTCGTGGCGCTCGGACGAATGCCCCATGGGCAGCACGTAGTCGGCGAAGGAGGCGGTCTCGTTCCAGGTCGGCGTCAGGGCCACGTGGAGCCCGACCTTGGTCTCGTCGGAGAGCATCTCGAGCCACGAGAAGCCGTCGGGGTTGGTCCACACCGGGTTGTAGACGCGGGTGAAGTAGACGTCGAGCTTGCCGCGGCCTTCGCGCACCAGGTGGGGGAGGAGGAAGGAGAGCTCGTTCATGGCCAGCGGGTACTCGACGGGCCAGGTGAGCTCGTTCCAATGCTTGGGGTGGCGCGGCAGGCGGATGGGCTTGGGGACGAACTTGTTCCAGGCGTTGGGGTAGAGCCCGCCGGGGGTGGCGACGGCGCCCAGCAACGCATTGAGCAGGAAGAGCGTCCGCGACACCTGCCAGCCGCCCTCGTTGCCCGCGGCGGCGCTCCGCCAGTTGTGGGTCGACAGGCG
>JAGQSE010000645.1 GCA_020439725.1 Acidobacteriota bacterium | reverse complement strand
TCTCGGGGGTGCCGTAGGCGACCCGCGGGTCCGAGACCGGGATCCGTAGCTCGCGGGCCCGGCGCCACAACACCGGTCCGTGACCGTGGAAGACGAAGCGGATCTGCGGCCCCAGGTCGTAGACCGCGCCATGGGTCAGCGATTCCGACGAGGGTAGGACGAGCCCGTGGCTGGTCGCGCGGTTGGCACGGGCGTCGTAGCGCTCGACGACGCACAGGTCGCCGACACCGATGCAGGCCAGGCCCGCGGTCTGAGTACCGGTGATCAGGAAGGAGCGCCGGCCCTTGGGCGCCGCCGGCGGCCCGACGCGCGCACTGACGTTGCCGAAGCCGAACCCGCCATAACGCGCCGGATCCTGACCCACCAACCCGGTGCGGCCGAGGATCTCGCGCCAGGCGATGAGCGAACAGGCGAGGGCGCCGTAGCGCGACGGCTCGAGGGCCGTGCGGCGGTGCTCGGCGCGGAACTTGATGACCCCTTCGTCGACCATGGTGGTTTCCGGTGGGGACTTTAGCAGGTGGGGCGACGGTAAACTGCCGCTATGTCTCGGATGCGGGATCGATGGAGAGGCTGGCTGGCCGCCGCCGTGCTGGTGGCGGCGACGCTGTGGGTGTATTGGCCGGTGACCGGGTATGGCACCGTCGGCTACGACGACCCGATCTATCTCGAAGACAACCCGGTGGTGATGCAGGGCTTGAGCGGTGAAGGGCTCGTATGGGCCTTGACCACCGGTCATGCGAGCAACTGGCATCCGCTGACCTGGCTGTCGCACATGCTCGACGTCGAGCTCTTCGGCAGGGATTGGGGCGCTCATCACGCGGTGTCGGCGGTCCTGCATGCGCTGTCGGCGGTGCTGCTCCTGCTCTTCCTCGAGAGGGCCACGGGGAGGCTCGGACCCGCGATGGCAGCGGCGGCGCTCTTCGCCCTCCACCCGATCCACGTCGAGTCGGTGGCCTGGCTGTCGGAGCGCAAGGACGTGCTCTCGACGCTCCTGGCCTGGGTGGCGCTCCTCGCCTACCTCGGCTGGTGCTGGCGGCCGACTCGGGGGCGGTATGCCGCCGTGGTCGTCCTTCTAGTCCTCGGCCTCGCCGCCAAGCCGATGCTGGTGACGCTGCCCTTCGTCTTGCTGCTCCTCGATCTCTGGCCCCTCGAGCGATGGGCGCCGGCACAAGGCTGGCCGGCCCTGCGACCTCGGCTGGTCGAGAAGCTCCCGCTCTTCGCCCTGGCCCTGGCCTCGTCGGTGGTGACGCTTGTCGTGCAGCGGGCCGGCGGCGCGGTGTCGGGGCTCGCCGGCGTGCCCCTCGGAGAGCGGTTGGCCAACGCCGCCGTGAGCTATGTCGCCTATCTGGGCAAGCTCCTGTGGCCGGTGGACCTGGCGGTGTTCTACCCGCATCGAGGAATGCCTCTACTCACGGTCTGGCTCGGAGCGCTGGTCCTCCTCGGGGTCCTGAGCGTCCTCGCCTGGCGGGCCCGGCGAGGGCGGCCCTGGTGGACCGTGGGTTGGGCGTGGTACCTGGGAACGCTGGTGCCGGTCATCGGCTTGGTGCAGGTCGGTGCCCAATCGATGGCGGATCGCTACACCTACTTGCCGTCGGTGGGGCTCTTCGTCGCCGCGGCGTTTAGCGTGGCGGAGCTCGGGCCGGTCTTCCGGATCTCGGCAGCGGCCTGGGGCAGGGCGTCGGCGGCCGTCGCGACGGGGCTGGTGCTGCTCCTGGCGGTCGCGGCGCACCGCCAGGTCGAGGTCTGGCGGGACAGCGAGACGCTGTTCCGCCATGCCCTCGAGGCGACCGGTGACAACGCGGTGATGGCCAATCTGCTCGGTGCGACGCTCCTCGACAAGGGGGATACCGCGGGGGCTTTGCCCTATCTCCGACGCTCGGCGGAGCTCGACCCGAGCTCGGCGGAGGTGTTCAACAATCTGGGGGTGGCGGCGCAGCGGGAGGGCCGGAGCGCCGACGCCCTGGCGCGCTTCCGTGCCGCCCTCGACCGCGACCCGGGATATGCCGAGGCACGAGTCAACCTGGCCAACACGCTGGTCGACGAGGGACGGCCCCAGGAGGCCCTCGCCGAGTACGAGAAAGTCTTGGCGACCGATCCCGACGACGTCGCGGCGCTCCACAACCTCGGTCTCGCCCTCGCCGGGCTCGGCCGCACCGCGGAGGCGGAACGGCGTTTCGCGGCCGCCTTGGCCCTCGACCCCGACCGGCCCGGTCTCGAAGGAGATCTGGCCAACGCCCTGCTTCAGCTGGGCCGAGCCGACGCCGCCCTCGAGCACTACACGCGGGCCCTCGAGCGCGCTCCCGGCGATGTCTTCGTACGGATCAACCGGGCGCAGGCCCTGGCCCTCGCCGGGAGGCTTGGCGAGGCTCGAAATGAGCTCGAAGCGGTCGTCCGAAGCGCCCCGGCGAATCCCCGGGCTCACTTCTTCTTGGGATTGGTGGCGGTGGCGACGGGGGATGCGCAGGCCGCGGCGGAGCAGGTACAGCGGCTCGAGACCCTCGACCCGCGGCTCGCGGAGGAGCTCTCCCGGCGCGCCGGCGGTTGAGATCGCCTCAGCGGCCGGCGACGGCGGCGCCGGCGGGGGAGAGAGCCGTTTCGGGCAGCGGGCGGCGCAGCAGACCGTAGCCGGCGGTGGCCAGCAGCAGCTCGTCGCCGACGATGCGCGCGTCGCGGACGTCATGGCTCGGCACGGGCACCGGCAACGCCAGCTGCGCCACGTCGCCGGCCTCGACCAGCCGCGCG
>JAGQSE010000644.1 GCA_020439725.1 Acidobacteriota bacterium | reverse complement strand
GCGGCGCGTTCCCTCCGCCGCGTGGCGCAGCAGCTCGAGTCCTCGGCGGAGCGCTCCCTCGGCAGGGCGAAGCGCTCCGACGACTCCTTCGAGGCCTTCTCGCGGACGCTTCTCGCCGCCTTCCCCGATCGCCTGGCCCGCCGCCGCGCCGCCGGCGACCGTCGGGCCGTGATGGTCGGCGGGCGCGGTGTCGAGCTCGCCGCCGAGAGCGCGGTGCGCGACGCCGAGCTCTTCCTCTGTCTCGAGGTCGACGACACCCGCCGTGGGGGCTCGGATGCCCTGGTTCGCCGGGCGTCGGCGGTGCGACTCGGGTGGTTCCCCGAAGACGAGCTCAGCGAGAGCGTCGAGGTCGAGCTCGATCCGCGCCGGGGGAGGGTGATCGCGTGGCGTCGCCGGCGGTTCGCGGACCTGGTGGTGGCAGAGGTCGAATGCCCGGTGCCCGAGGACGAGGCGGCGAGGGTGCTCTCGGAAGCTGCAGCGGCGGACCCCGCAGCGGTGCTGCCGCTCGACGAACCCGAGGTCTCCGGCTTTCTCGCCCGCGTCGCGAGCCTCGCCCACTGGCGCCCGGGGCTCGAGCTGCCGCGCTTCGACGACGACTTCTGGCTCCAGCTTCTGCCCACCCTGTGCGCCGGCAAGCGTTCGCTCGCCGAGCTCCGCCGGGTGCCGCTGCTCGACTTCCTCGAAGGCTCTTTGACCCACCCCCAACGCGTCGCCCTCGACCGCGAGGCCCCCGAGCGCATCGAGGTCCCGAGCGGTAGCCGGCTCCGCCTCGAGTACGAGCCGGGGAGCCCACCGGTGCTGGCGGTGCGGATCCAGGAGCTCTTCGGTCTCGAGGCGACCCCGACGGTGGCCGGTGGGCGTGTGCCGGTGCTGCTCCACCTCCTCGCCCCCAACCACCGGCCGCAGCAGGTCACCCAGGACCTGGCCAGCTTCTGGCGGAACACCTACCCGCAGGTCCGCGGAGAGCTCCAAGGTCGCTATCCCAAGCACGCCTGGCCGGCGGATCCCCTCGCAGCGCCACCCGAGCGCCGGCCACGACGCCGGTCCTGAAGCGAAACTCAGTCGGAGAACCGGCTCTCGAGGAGGCGGCGGACCTCTCGAGCCACCGGTGCGGTGCGAAAGACGTAGACCTCCGCCGGCAGGTCTTCGAGGGCCTCGGGCTCGGCGGCCAGGGCTTTCGACAACGCCAGGATCAGGTCCGTAGGGCCGTGACGCCGCAGCAGCTCGATCCGTCCGGCGACCGCGCCGCGGTTCCAGAACCCGAAGACCTCCATCGACACCCGCCGACCGCTCGGCGGGTGGTGGAAGACGAAATCGGGAACCAGCACCCCTTGCGTTCCCAGATCGAGGATCTCGGTCTCGGTCGACACCCGCCACTCGGTGTCGAGCTTGGCGAATTGCTCCGGCAGCCAGTCGAGCTCCTCGGCCCGCCACTGGCCGGTGAGCCGGGTGTGCGAGGCGAGGCCCATCTCCGCCGACAACCGAAACGTCCTCTCGAGCCGCCGCTTGCCCCACAGCAGCCGTGCCTCGAGCTTCCAGCCGGCGAAGTGCAGCAACGTCGGGAGGAAAGTGGCCATCTGTAGCCCGTAGCGGGTGCTCGCCCGGAACAACGACATGGGCCCGTCGACGACGATGCGGTAGCCATCGCCCTCGGCGCGGATGCGGTGGAGCAGCTGGAAGAACTTGAGCTTGCGGAACAGCGCTCGATAGCGCGCGGTCGTCTCGCCACGGATCTCGATCACCAGCTCCTCGGCACGGAGCAGCACCGCCTGCGCCAGCGCGGTGTTGTAGCGCTCGAGGAGCCACGGGGCGGAGCAGCCGTCGAAGGCTTCGAGCACCTGCTCGTCCTTGAGATCGGCGTAGAGACCGCGCTCGACCTCGGACACCTCGAGCCCGAGCTCGCCGGCGGCCTGGCGCAGCACCTCGGCACGATCGACCAGGGCCTGGCCATCTCCCGAGCGGTGATAGGCCTTGGCGGCCTGGGCGAAGACCGCACGGCGAAGCTCCTCGGGTTCGGCCGGTGCCTGCGTGTCGAAGCGGCAGCGGTCGAGGAGGAGCTTGGCGAGCCCGCGGTGGAGCAGGAAGGAGGTGCCCGTGCCGAGGACCTCCTTGAGCTCCGCGTCGAGCTCGCCGCGCGTCCGTCCGATGTGGGCTTCGAAGGTCTCGATCAGGAGCCCGGCGAGGGCACGATGCTCGGCGTCCGCCGGGTCGACGAAACGCGGGAAAACCTCGCCCTTTCTCACCGAGACCCGGACCAGGTCACTGGTAAGCACGGTGCCTCCGCCGCCGCGAGCTGACGTACTCCTCCGCCGTGTCCTCGGTCACGACCTCGTAGAGCACCGCCCGCTGACCGCTGCCGCGGCGCAGGATCCGCCCCAGCCGCTGGACATGCTCGCGGACGCTGCCCGAGCCCGACAGCACCACGCCGATCTTCGCCGCCGGCACGTCGACGCCCTCGTTGAGCACTCGCGAGGTCACCAAGAACGGATGCTCGCCGGCGTTGAAGGCCTGGAGCAGGCGATGGCGTTCCTTGACCTTGGTCTGGTGGGTGATGGCGGGCATCAGGAAGCGCTGCGAGATCTGGTAGACGGTGTGGTTGTCGGCGGTGAAGACCAGGACACGGTCTGCACGGTGCTTGCGGAGCAGGCGCTCGAGGAGCTGGAGCTTGCCCTCGGAGGCCTGGGCGATGCTCTTCTGCTCGCGGTAGGCGAGGAAGGCGCGCCGCCCTTCTTCGCTCCGCGACGAGAGCATCAGAAAGCGGTTCCACCCCCCCGGAGCCCCCAGCCGGAGCCCGCTCGCTTCGACGAAGTCGCGGTAGACGGCTCGCTGCTCGGCGTAGCGCTCGCGTTCGTCGTCGGATAGCCGTACCTGCAGCGTCACGGTCTCGTAGTCGGCCAGGTACTCGCCGGCCAGCTGATCGATCTCTTTGCGGTAGACGATGGGGCCGATCAGTGTGTCGGAGCGCCGGTGGAGGCCGTCCTCGCGCTCGGGGGTGGCGGTCAGCCCGAGACGAAACGGCGCCAGCGAGGCCTCGGCGGCGAGGGCGTAGGACGGTCCCGGCAGGTGGTGACACTCGTCGAAGACTAGCAGTCCGAAACGGTCGCCGAGCCGCTCCATGTGCAGGTAGGCGGAGTCGT
>JAGQSE010000643.1:1311-9832 GCA_020439725.1 Acidobacteriota bacterium | reverse complement strand
ACCCGTTCAGGAGTCCTCAGCGCCCTGGCTTTGCCCCCCGGCAGCGGGCTCTCCCGCGGCGAGAAGGATCAAACCGGCCCAGCTCGAAGCCGGGTGGCGTTGCCCGATGCGACTCAACGCGTCGCGGTACGCGGCGGGAACCTCGAGCCCCGACCGCAGGTCCTGGTAGAAGCTCCGGTTGAAATCGGCCGCCACCGCGTCGTCGAGGTCGAAGCGGCTGCCGACGATCCAGGCGACGCCCAGTCGCGACAAGAGCCCGGCGAGACCATAGCGACCGCTGTCGGCGGTGGTCGGCCACCGCCCGGTTTGACATCCGCTCAGGTTGGCGAAGCGGAGCGCCAAGGGCATCTCCGACACCTCGACCAGCGCCAGGGGCCGGTCCGCGAGCTGGATCGCCGAGAGCTCCGGGAAGGCGGCCTCGTACAGGCCGTGGGCGTCGACGTGGAGCCAGCTCGCCGCCGGCAGCGCCTCGCGGAAGGCCGCGCGTGTCGCTTCGGCACCGCGCAGGATCCGGGCCTCGGGGAAGAGCTGCCGATAGCTGTCGGCGAGCCTCGAAGCGCCCGCCAGATCGCCCCGCGGATCGACGACGAAGAGGGGCTCTGCGCCCTCCTCGGGCCGCGCGCCGGCGGGGCGGGCGCCGGCGCCGAACAGCGCGACCGCCGTGACCTCGCCGAGAAAGCGTCGCCCCGGGCCTCCGCCGTCCGGCAGCGGTAGCGCGGCCAGCGGGACCTCCTGGAGCAGACCCTGGAGAGCGAAGGTCGTCACCTCGGGTAACGAGCTCGGCCGCGCGGGTACCAGGGCCCCTGCCAGCGATTCGGTGAGTCGGCTCCAGGCGTCGTCGTCGAGGTCGCGAGCCTCGAGGGCCGCGGTGACCCGCTGGATCCGCTCGACCAGTTGACCCAAAGCGACCGGCGTTCGCTTCTCGAGCCGGACCCGACCACCCGCCGCGCGGTGGAGCAGAAGCACCTCGTCGTCGACGGCGACGGCGCGGTAGAGGAGCCCGGCGTCATCCTCGACGGGCGTCGCACGACAGCCAGGCCAGCTCCTCCAGAGCTGCCTCAGCTCCTCCTTGAGCTCACGGCCCACCGTCTCGACCTCCTGCGCGCGACGACCGGCGGCCGGTGCGTCGAGCGCGGCGAGCTGGCGGAGCAGCGCGCGCGACTCGTCGGCCACCGCGCGCCACTCCTGGCGCGTCTCCGGATCCGTGGCCTGCTCGCGGCATCGCCTGCGCTCGCTCTCGCTGGCAGCGATACGGTCGAGGCGTGCAAGCAAGGCCCAGGCCTTCTCCGGCATGCTCATGTCGACGGCGAGCCGGGCGGCCTGGGCGAAGTCGTCACCGCGCTGGCCCGGTCCCAGCGGCAGCCGCTGGCCGATCTCCTGATCACGGCCGTGCTCGTGACGCAGAAGCGCCTGCTCGAACGAGCGGGCCGCTGCAGCCCGCCGCCCCAGCAGGCGCTGTGCCCGGCCGAGACAGCTCCAGGCCCAGGCCGACAGCTGCGGGTCGTCGCGTGCCCCGAGCGGACCGCAGAGCTCGGCGGCACGCTCCGCCCGCTCGCCGTCGAGCGCGGCCAGGCCCCGGACCAGGCGGGCCCAGTCGCGCAGACGGGTGGCGCCCTCGGAGGAGTCGCCGGCGGGCAGAAGCGCCTCCGCACGCGCCAAGGCTTCCTCCGGTGAGCGACCCTGGCGGGTTTCGAGGTAGGCGAGGTTGACCAGCTGGTTGGCGACCTCGAGGGGATATCTCGCGCTGTCGAGGGTCTCGAGACCCGCGGCCAGGTAGCCCCCGGCCCGGGTCAGCTCCTCGCCGCCAGCGTAGGGGTCGAGGAGGATCAGCCAGGCCAGCTCGCCCTCGGCGTGGGCGAGGAGGTCACGATCGCAGGGGAAGCTCGCGCATTCGTCGATGGCATGCCCCAGCCGGTCGACGGCCTCGTCGGAAACACCGAGCTGCGAGAGGATCGCCGCCTGCTGCACGGTCGCCAGGAAGTGATCAGCATCAGCGATGCGGCGGTACCGGCGCTCCGCCGCCGCCAGCTGGGTCCACGCCTCGTCGAGATGACCTTCGGCGTCGAGGGCGAAAATCCCGCGCTGGTAGGCGGCCTGGGCACCGCGGGCGCTGGCCTCGGGCAGGTCGAGCCAGGTGGGGAGCGCTTCGAGGCGGCGGCGTGCGTCGGCCAGGTCCTGGGGACGGCCCTCGAGGGTCAGGAAGTGCACGGCGATGAGCTCGAGACGGACCTCGAAGAGCGGAAACCCTCGCCGGTGTGCCGCCGCCGCCAGCTCGTCGAGCTGTGGCAGCCACCCGTCGACACTCTCGCCGGTCCGTGAGAAGAGCGCCTCGAGCCGAGCCTCGAGGGCGCGATGGTCCGTGGCGTCGACGCGCCGGCGAACCCTCTGGCAGGGCCAGCGGAAGCGGCGGTCGTCGAAGCGGTCGACACCTCGGGCACAGAGCTCGACCTCGCCGTCTGCGATCACCCCTGCGTCCGGCCAATGCCCGTCGAAGCACACCGTGGTGCCCATGCGCTGGGTCGACGCCTGATAACCGTCCGCGGAGGGTCGGCCATCGAAAGTCAGCTCGACCTGCCAGCGTGAGGTGTCGGTGGTCGCCGGCACCTCGGCGCAGAGGCCCGCGGTGGCGCCCTCACCGAGAAACAGCGCTTCGAGGGAACCATCCGGGAGCAACACCACCTCCTGGTGTCCCCGCACCGTGGTGGGCACGTCCTCGAGCGGCTCCGCGGGGCGGTAACAGAGCGCAGCGGCGAGGGCGACGGGAGCCAGGACAGAGGCCTTCAGACCGGGGCCCCTCGCCCAACGAGTCCATCGCGGCGGGGAAAGCCGGCTCATGGCTCGATCCCCAGGAGCTCGGCGCACCGCGCAACGGCATCGTTGAGGGCCTGGCGCAGCTTGTAGGTGGCCTTTCGCGACCAGCCGGTGACCGTGACGATCTGCTGCGGCTCGAGACCATCGTGGTGGCGGAGCTTGAAATAGAGGTAGAGCCGAGACCCCGAGCCGCGGAGACATTCGTCCAGACGGCGCAGGAGATCCCGGTCGACCGAGCGCAGCTCGAGGTCCGGCTCCCGCGACGGGGTATATCCCTCATCCAGGACCGCCGCGTCGCGCAGCGCCGCGGACCGCCGCCGGTTGCTCGCGATCCCGCACGCCAGGTCCCAGAGGTGACGCAGCAAGGTCGCCGCGGTCCGGCTCGACGGCGGCGTCCGCTCGAGGAAGTCGGCGAGCACCTTGGCATCTCGCTGGAAGTAGAAGACAAAGGCGTCGTGGACCAGATCGTCGGCCTCGAGCCCTCCAGGGTAGCCGTAGCGCCGCCGCAGGCGTCGGTGAAGCGAGGCGGCGAAGGTGTCGTAAAGCCAGGCGGCGGCATCCTGGTCGCCGCCGATGAGCGCGCGAAGACGATGCTCGATCTCGTCGGCGCCGTGCGTTTCACCCGCTGGCGCCACCGGCCGGTCCGAGGGCTTGGGGGGGTCCGTCGCGGTGCTCACCGTCGCACCCGGGCAGCCCGGAGCCCATCGGAGCCGCTACGGATCGATCGCATCGTCGGACCGGTGGATACAGAGGGTCGTCTCACGAAATCGGGTCTCGGTTCGGAATCGATCGGGCTCCGGGCGTCGATCCGCCGGGATGCACCGACATCGTCAGCCTCAGAGGATACGCCATCCCCTGCAGCAAGCGTCCCGCTTCCGCGGCTTGCCGCTTCCGGCTACAAGGCTACCCGCAGCTCCGCCCGAAAGGTCGGGCAGATCCTCCTAAGATTCTGAAGCAGAGTTATTTATCTTATTGTGTAAGCCCTCGTGGGGATGGTCGCTTTCGGCGACCCGCCGATCCGAGCGGCGCTCCAATCTTTCAGCCTTCAAAAGGAGAGACGTCATGATTCGACGGAGTAACCTGATCGGATGGACTCTACTCGCCCTATCCTGGTCCCTCGACGCCCTGCCTGCGCTCGCACCGAGCACCCGTACGGAGTCTCGCAGCGCGATCACCGCGCCCACGGACCAGCCCGGCACCAGCGGTGACTTCGGCGCCGGCACCGATCCCGACGGGTAGACCGCACGCGGACCGGCGGCGGCCACGTCGCCGGTCCGGCGTCTCCATCGTCCTGGGGTAGACTGCTGCGCGGCACTTCCTTCGATCCCGATGTTCGGGGCCTCTTGCTGAGGAGGGAATCTCGTGGCGGGTCAGACGCATCGGCATCTCGACCGGCGGACATGGAGCCACCTGGCCCGGTTCTGCCGGGAGCACCTGGAGCCGACCAGCCGCGGGCCGCTGCTCCACCTCGTCGAAAGTTGCGAGGTCTGCCGGTGCGTGTTGCAAACCTCGGACGAGACGTCCGAGCCGGTCTCTGAAGCCATCCATCCGACAGCAGCGCGGCATTTCGACGAGGAGAGTCTCGCCGACCTGATCTGGAAGCTCCTGCAGGCCCCCGATCCCGTGGTCGCCTCCGCCGTGCGCGATCTCACCGGACTGTGCCCGAGCTGCGACACCCTCCTGGTCCGGTTCTTCTTCCACAGCGAAAAGCCGCAGGGGGCCGAGCCCGAAGAAGCCGAGCGGCGGATCCGCCGTTTGGTTCGCAACTGGCTGACCGACAATGCACAGGAGCGGCGCGCCGCGACACGGCTCGCCAGCGAGCTGCTGGCAACACCCGCTCAGCGGCGCCATCTCCTGCTGCGCAACCGGGAAAGCCTGCACACCTGGGCCGTTTGCGGGGAGCTGTGCGAGACCAGCCGGCGCCTCGCGCCGGAAGATCCAAAGGCGAGCCTCGAAGCCGCCGACCTCGCCGTCGAGGTCGCGAAGCGCATCGACCCGGTGGCCTATGGACCCGACATCCTGGCGGACATCCGAGCCACGGCGCAGGCCTTCTATGGCAATGCGGTCCGCGTCTCGGGCAACCTCGCCGGTGCCGAGGAGGCTTTCCGCCGCGCGCGCCGGTACCTCGCCGAAGGCAGCGGCCACGGCGTCGCGCGTCTGCAGGTGGCAGAGCTCGAAGCGACCCTGCGCAGCGCCCAGTCGCGGACCGCGGAAGCCCTCGAGCTGCTCGACGAGGTGCTCGCCCTGCACCGCGAAGCCGGCGACGATCATCGCCAGGGCCGTACGCTCATCAAGCGAGCGGAGATCTGCCGCCACGGCGGCCGGCCCGAGGAGGCCATGGAGGTGCTCGCGGCCGCCGAGGAGCTCGCCGACTTCGACGCCGAGCCCCGGCTGGCCTTCGTCCTCGAGCACACCCGCTGCTATTGCTTGATCGACCTGGGCCGCTACACCGAGGCGGCCCGCCAGCTCGAAACGGCGCAGGCTCTCGCCCAGAAGGTCGGCTTGCGTCTCGACGCGTTGCGCGTCGAGTGGCTGGTCGCCAAGATCGATCTCGTCCAGGGCCGGATCGGCACCGCCGCCGGCAAGCTGCGCAGCATCCGTGACGCCTTTCTCGACCTCGAAATGGGCTTCGACGCCGCTCTGGCGTCGCTCGAGCTGGCGATCCTCTATCTCGAACGCGGCATGACGGAGCCGGTCAAGCGACTGGCGGTCGAGATGCTGGCGATCTTCCAGAGCGGCGACGTCCACCGCGAGGCGGTGGCGGCGCTCATCGTCTTCCAGCAGGCAGCGCTGATGGAGCAGGCCAGCGTCGGGATCGCCCTCGAGGTCCGCGACTTTCTCTCCCGGGCCCGGCGTGATCGCCGGCTCGCCTTCCGCGACTTCCGCTCGTCGTCGGAAGAGGGCCAGGGATGAAGCTCCGGCTGCTGTCGGCGGTCGTCGCGGCGGCCCTCGTCGCGATCACGACCTCGCCCCCCGGTTCTGCCGGGGAAGCGGCCCCGGGGACTCCGCCCAACCCCTGGCGATCGGTCGCCGCCGAGGCTCCGCTCGCCGGGATGCCGCGCCTGACCCACACCGCCTGGAGCTCCTCGCGCCCACCGGCGGGGCTCTGGGACCGTATCGGTCTGCACCGCTACCGCCTGGCCGGGCCCGAGTCGACCCGGGTGCCGATCCTCTACCTCCCCGGGACCAACATGAACGGCGAGCTGGCGCCTCTCGACGAGGACCACAATCTGTGGCTGTTCCTGGCGCTCCGCGGCTTCGAGGTCTTCACCCTCGACTACCGCACCCACGCGGTGCCGCCGGACGCCGAGGATCTGGCGCCGATGGCCGGCTGGAGCGGCGAGGTCTTCGCCGCCGACGCCGCGGCCGCGGTCGAGGAGGTGCTGACCCTCACCGGCCACGGGCGGCTGGTCCTCGCCGGCTTCAGCCGCGGGGTCTTCTTCGCCTACGCCCAGGCGGCGGCGCACCCCGAAACCACCGCCGGCGTCCTGGCCCTCGATGGCTTCTTCAAGTCCTGTTGCGCCGCCCGCGGCGCGGTCGAGACGCCCTGGGCGGCGCAGCTCGAGGCCTTTCGCCAGTCCGGTTCCTGGGCCGACGACCTGGGCGGGTCCCGCGGCTGGCAGGCGCGAGCGGAGCTCATGCGCCGCGCCGCGGAAGCTCCCGCCGAAGCCAGCCCTCAGCCCGGCCGGAGCAACGCCGAGCTCCTCGCCGGTGTGCTCCATCGCGCCTGGGGCGAGGGCGTGTTGGCGAATCCTCGCGAAGCGTCGCCCAAGGGGGTCTCGAGCGCAGAGACTCTGGCGCGACTGATGGCGGGCTACGACCGCTACTACCCGAAACTACAAGACGCCGAGGGGCGGGCCGTGGTCGCCGTCGGGGACCACCCGGACTTCACGGTCGACGATGGCTGGGAAGAGCTCTCGACACGGGTGCTCTACTTCGGTTCGACCGGGATGGGGGCCGGATTCCTCGCCGACGGTCTGTGCTCCGCGGCCCACGCCGGCCGTCGGGGCCTCGAGATCCACGTCCTCGAGGGCTATGGCCATCTCGACGTGCTGGTGGCGGATCCGGTTCGCACCGACGTCTTCGAACCGACCCTCGCCTGGCTCGAAGCCCTGCCGTCGGAACCCGAGTAGACGGTACCGGGGCCTCGCCACCAACGCCCCGCATGCCCGAAGAAGGAGCGTGACATGACTCTTCGCCGCCGCGGTCTCGCCCTGCTCATCGCCCTGTGCTGGACCGCTTTCCTACAAGACGAGCTCCGCGCGGCGACACCCCCGGCGGCGCACGGTCGCGGCGGCGCGGTGGCGGCGGAACAGCCCCTCGCCACCGCGGCGGGAGTCGAGATTCTGCGCGCCGGGGGCAATGCCGCCGACGCCGCGGTGGCGACGGCGCTGGCTCTGGCGGTGGTCTTTCCCGAGGCGGGCAACCTCGGCGGTGGCGGCTTCGCCGTAGCACGCTTCGGCGACCGGGTCGTCACCCTCGACTTCCGCGAGACGGCACCGGCGGCCGCCACCGACACCATGTACCTCGACGCCGAGGGCAGCCCCATTCCTGCGAAGTCCCTCATCGGCCCGCTGGCGGCGGGCGTACCCGGCTCGCCGGCGGGACTCTGGGCGCTTCACCATGAGCTCGGTGCTTTGCCCTGGGCGGTGGTGGTCGAGCCGGCGCGCCGTCTCGCCCTCGCCGGCTTCGAGGTCGACGAGGACCTTCACAAGGCCCTCACCGACGCCAAGCCGCTCCTCGAGCGCTTCCCCGAAACCGCCTCGGTCTGGTTGCCCGGCGGCGAGGTTCCGGCGGTGGGCACGCGGTTGGTCTTGCCGGACCTGGCGCGCACCCTCGAGCTCTACGCCGAGCGCGGTCCCGAAGCGATCACCGGCGGACCCGTGGCCACCGCCGTCGAGACGGTCTCGGCACGCCACGGCGGGATCCTCACCGCCGACGACCTCGCCGGGTACCGTGTCGCCTGGCGCGATCCGGTCCTTTTCTCGGGCTTTGGTTGGCGGATGGCCTCGATGTCGTTGCCGTCCTCCGGCGGCCTGATCCTCGCCCAGTCCACCGAGGTGCTCGAACGCCTCGGCTGGGCGAAGCTGCCCCGTTTCGGCGCCGACCGCGCGCACCTCCTGACCGAGGTCTTCCGGCGTGCCTACGCCGACCGCTACCTGCTCGGCGATCCCGAGACCACCGCCGCGACCCCTGCCGAGCTCCGCGCTCCAGAGCACCTGGCGGCCTGGCTTGAAGGCATCGATCCAAACCACGCCACTCCCTCGTCGGACGTGCGCACCCCGGCACCACCTCGCCGCGAGGGCAACGACACGACCCATCTCTCGGTCATCGACGCCGACGGCAACGCGGTGGCGTTGACGACGACCCTGAACGGTCTCTTCGGCTGTGGACTCTATGTGCCAGGGGCGGGGTTCTTCCTCAACAACGAAATGGACGACTTCGCCGCCGCGCCGGGACGCCCCAACCTCTTCGGGTTGATCCAGGGCGAGGCCAACAAGGTCCGCCCGGGGCGGCGGATGCTCTCGTCGATGAGTCCCACCATCGCCTGGACCGCCGACGGCTCGGTCCTCGCCCTCGGCGGTCGCGGTGGCTCGCGGATCCCGACGAACACGCTCCAGGTCCTGCTCGACGTCGTCGTCGACGGCGACGACCTGGCGTCGGCGCTGGCCCGGCCGAGGCTCCACCACCAATGGCTCCCGGACCGCCT
>JAGQSE010000643.1:0-1197 GCA_020439725.1 Acidobacteriota bacterium | reverse complement strand
GACGGTGAGCTCACCGCCGCCACGGACCCCCGCGGCACCGGTCGCGGCGAGGTCGCCGGGGAGACCTCGGCGACCATGGGCGCCGAGCCCTGAGGCGGCGGGCGCTCGAAGACGGCAGCGGTCAAGGCCGCCGGCGGATCCGGTCGAGATCCCAGACGACCACGTCGTCGTCGCGGTAATCGGGAGGTCCCCACAGCGTCTCGAGGCGGGTCGTCATCTCGCGGCCCTCGCGCTCGAGCCACTCCCACTCCCGTCCGCGGGCCTTCCAGCCGCTCTTGGGCGAGCGGTGGTCGCCATCGATCCGCTCCTCCTCGGAGCCGTAGTCCGGGTGAACCACCAGCCAACGCGCCGGGCTCTTGAGAAAGTCCCGCGGGCGACCCGGAACCATCTTGCGGAAGTCGATCCGCGGGTCCCAGAGCATCTTCTGCATCGGCGAGACGTAGACCGGCTGGTGGTGGATCTGCTGCACGACGTAGGGCGTCCGCGACAGGCGCCAGCTGGTGTGCCACGGGTATTCGAGCACCGCGCCGCTCCGAGCCCCCGAGGCGAGCTCGAGATAGAAGGGCGAGATGTCACCGGCCTCGAGTCGAGCCCGCGGGGCGTAGAAACCGAGGAAGTCCTTGTGGTGGGTGAAGTCGCTGCTCCGGAAGGCCGGCTGGGCGAACGGGCTGGTCAGGACCAAGGCGCCTAGAAAGATCACCGCGACCACCGCTTGAACCGCGCGGAGCAACCCCCTCCGACTCCACGGCAGGGTCAGCGCCACCGCCAGCCACAACAGCAGGATCGGCAACACCACCAGGTTGTAGCGCGTGAACTGCGGCGGCAGGTGGAGGTTCAAGGGGCGGAGCACCACCATCCCCACCGCGTGGCCACCGACCAGGGTGAGCGTGTAGAGACCGAAGCGCCGACGACTTCGTACCAGCACGACCAGCCCGACCACGACCAGGGCGTAGAAAACGGCGGCGACCAGACCTTGGGTCGAACCCGATTGCAGCTTCGACACCCCCAACGCCGTCGCCTCGTTGGGCAGGACGAGCTGGCGCTTCTCGCCGATCATCGGCCCGAGGCTCGCCCAGCCAGGCCCCAGGAAGAGAAGGATCGAGGCCCCCACCCCCACCCCCAGGGCGATGAAGGGCCGGAGCCCGCGGAAGGTCTGGGCGAAGGAGAGCCGCTGCCGGCGCGCCAGGACGAGGCGCT
>JAGQSE010000642.1 GCA_020439725.1 Acidobacteriota bacterium | reverse complement strand
GCCGCCAAGGCGCCGACCGAGCGGGAGCGGGCTTACCTCGCGGCCGTCGAGGGGCTGTACTTCGGCGGCGGCGACAAGGCGGAGCGTGACCGGGCCTACTCGCTGGCGATGGCGGACCTCTATGGCCGCTGGCCCGACGACCTGGAGGCGGGAGCCTTCTCCGCGTTGTCGATCCTCGGCCTGGTGTACGGCGGGGATCCCGGCGACCAGCGCTACCCGCAGCTGATGCGCGCCGCGGCGATCCTCGAGGAGCTCTTCGACCTGGAACCCCGTCACCCGGGCGTGCTCCACTACCTGATCCACTCCTACGACGACCCCACCCACGCGCCCCTCGGGCTGCGGCCGGCACGGATCTACGCCCAGACCGCGCCGGCGGCGCATCATGCGCTCCACATGCCGTCACACATCTTCGTCCAGCTCGGCCGTTGGCAGGACGTGGCGAGCTCGAACGAGGACGCCTGGGCGGCGTCGGTGGCCTGGGTCGAGCGCCGCGGCCTCGATCCGGACAAGCGCGACTTCCACAGCCTGTCGTGGCTCCACTACGCCTACCTGCAGCAGCGGCGTACGGCCAAGGCGGAGGCGGTCCTGGCGGTGGCACGCCAGGCCGTCGCCGACGGTGGCGGGCATCGCGCGCACCATGCCAAGGACACCCTCGAGGCACGGCACCTGCTCGAGACCAGTGCGACCAGCGCCTCGCCCGCCGCCGACGCGTCGCCGGGGCTGCTCTACGCTGCCGGGGTGGCGCTGGTCCGCGGTGGTGACCTGGCCAGGGCCGGTGAGGTCCTGGAGCGTCTGCGAGGCGCAGAGGACGGCGGCGGGATGCACGGCGAGGAGTCGGCGCTGCCGATCATGGTCGAAGAGCTCGCCGGGCAGCTGGCGCTGGCGGCGGGGAAGAGCGAGGAGGGCTTCGACCACCTGCGCCGCGCCGTCGAGATCGAGGCCGGCGACCCGCCGCCCATGGGGCCGCCTTACCCCATGGAGACCGCCCACGAGGTCTACGGCCGGGCGCTCCTCGCAAACGGCAAGGCGACGGAGGCCCTCGCCGAGCTCGATGCGGCGCTCGCCCGGACACCGCGGCGGCCGGCGGTGCTGCTGGCGGCGGCGCGGGCGGCCCTTGCCATCGGGGACCGCGGCATCGCCGCCCGGTACTACGGCGATCTCGCCGAGATCTGGGCACAAGCGGATCCGGGGCAGCCGGAGGTCGCGGAGGCCAAGGACTTCGTGGCCGCTGAACCGGCGGCGCGCTGAGCCCCTGGGCGCCGGCCTGGCTCGGCGGGCCCAGGACTTTGAACCACCCGACGCCGTGGGAGGTGCCATGAGCGAGACCCACTACCGGACCTGCCCTTTGTGCGAGGCCATGTGCGGTCTCGAGATCCGGCTCGAAGACGAGCGTTTGACCTCGATCCGCGGCGACGCCGACGACCCCTTCTCGCGCGGTCATATCTGCCCCAAGGCGGTGGCTCTCCAGGACATCCAGACCGATCCCGATCGACTGCGTGCCCCGCTGCTGCGCTCCGGGGACGGCTGGCGGACCGTCGGCTGGGACGAGGCCTTCGACCTGGCGGCGCGACGTCTTCGCGAGGTCCAGGCGGCCCATGGCCGGGACGCGGTGGCGGTCTACCAGGGGAACCCGACGGTGCACAACGTCGGTACGCTTCTCTATGCCCCCGGCTTCGTCCGTGCGCTGGGCACCAAGAACCGTTTCTCCGCCACCTCCGTCGACCAGCTGCCGCACCACGTGGCGGCGCGCTTCATGTTCGGTCACATGCTGCTGCTGCCGATCCCGGACGTCGACCGCACCGACTTCTTCTTGATCCTCGGTGCCAACCCGGCGGCTTCCAACGGCAGCCTGATGACCGCCCCGGGGATCAAGGAGCGCATCAAGGCGATCCGGCAGCGCGGTGGCAAGGTGGTCGTGCTCGACCCCCGGCGCACCGAGACCGCCCAGCTCGCGGACCGACACATCCCGATCCGTCCGGGGACCGACGCCCTGTTCCTCGCGGCGCTGGTCCGTCAGGTGCTGGCCGACGGTGCCGCGGAGTCCGGACCCTTCGCCGACCGGCTGGCAGCCTTCAGCGACAGTGTCGAGACGTTGCGCGCCGCCGTCGAGCCCTTTGCCGCCGACCGCGTCGCCGCTGCCACGGGTCTCGGCACCGACACGATCCGCGAGCTCGCCGACGACCTGCGGACGGCGCCGAGCTCCGCCTGCTATGGGCGCATGGGACTCTCGACCCAGGGCTTCGGCAGCGTCTGCCAGTGGCTGATCAATGCGCTCAACGCCGTGACCGGCAACCTCGATCGCCCCGGTGGCGTGCTCTTCCCGCGCCCCGCCGTCGACCTCGTCGCCTTTACCTCCGCCGGCGGCTCGGACCGCTGGCGAAGCCGCGTCCGCGGTCTGCCGGAGTTCGGCGGCGAGCTCCCCGTGGCCGCCTTGGCGGAAGACATCGACACTCCCGGTGAGGGCCGGATCCGTGCCCTGGTCACCTCCGCCGGCAACCCGGTGCTGTCGACACCCAACGGCCGCCGTCTCGAAGCCGCCCTGGGCGGTCTCGACTTCATACTCTCCATCGACTTCTACTTGAACGAGACGACGCGCCACGCCCACCTGATCCTGCCGCCGACGGCCCCCCTCGAGCACGACCACTACGACCTCGCCTTCCATGGGCTGGCGATCCGCAACACCGCCAAGTTCTCGCCGGCCCTCTTCGAGCCCGACGCGGCCTGCCGCCACGATTGGCAGATCTTCCACGAGCTGCATCGCCGGCTCGCTCGGCGAAAGGGGCTCGGTGCGCGCCTCGAGCGCTGGATTCGGGGGCGCTTCGGCCCTCGCTTGCTCCTCGATCTGGGGCTCCGGCGTGGACCGTGGGGGAGCGCCCTCAACCCCTTCTCGCGGGGTCTGACCCTCGGCCGCTTGCGCCGCCGGCCCCACGGCATCGACCTCGGTCCCCTCGAGCCTTCGTTACCTGGTCGTCTGCGTACCCGCGGAGGACGCATCGACCTCGCCCCCGAGCGCTTCGTCGCCGATCTGGCGCGTCTCGCCGCGAGCCTCGACGGTGCCGTGCCCGAGCTCGTCCTCATCGGTCGCCGGCAGGTGCGCTCGTGCAACTCGTGGATGCACAACTACCCGCGGTTGATGAAGGGGCGTGACCGGTGCACCCTCCTCATGAACCCCGCCGACGCGGCCCG
>JAGQSE010000641.1 GCA_020439725.1 Acidobacteriota bacterium | reverse complement strand
GAGGTGCTCCGCTCGGACAAGCTTTCGCCGGAGGAGCAGGAGCGCTACCTGTCGCAGGTGCCGCAGCGCGTGATGCGCTCGCTCTTCCAGGAGATGCTGCTCCAGTCCCGCGCCGACCAGCTCGAGATCTTCGTCACCCCCGAGGAGGTCGACGAGGAGATCCGGCGGATGCGCGGCGACATGGGGATCGAGAGCGACGAGCAGTTCGAGCAGGCGCTCAAGCAAAGCGGTCTCGACGAGGACAAGCTGCGCACCCAGGTCGAGACCACGCTCCGCGTCCAGCGGGTCCTGGGCCAGGAGGTGAGCTCGAAGATCGAGCTCGACGAGGAGGACCTCCGCCGCTATTACCGCGCCCATCCGGAAGAGTTCCAGATTCCGGCGCGGGTCCGCGTGCGCGAGATCGTCGTCCTCGACTCGAGCGCGCTCGACGCCGACCAGCGGATGCAGCTGGCGGACCGGTTGCGCGAGCGGTTGATGGGCGGTGACAGCCTTGGTGCCCTCGCCGACGAATACGCCTCGGACGGCACCACCAGCGGCGTCATCGAGCTCGGTTGGGTCGAGCACGGCGAGCTGGCGGCGGATCTCGAGCAGGCCATCTGGAGCCTCAAACCGGGGGCCTTCAGCGCGCCCGTCGAATCCCGCGGCGGCATCCATCTGCTCGAAGTCCTGGATCGCGAGGAGGCCACCTTGAAGCCCTTCGCCGACGTCAAGGACGACATCGAGGTCGAGGAGCGCGGCCGCCTCTACGCCGAGCACTTCGAGAAGTATCTCGACGAGCTGTCGCAAAGCGCGTACGTCGTCGAGCATCTGCCCGCCGACGCCGTCGGCTACCGCGAGGCCGGGGACTCGTCGCCGGTGCTCAACGAGCCCTTCAAGATCGTCGGCGAAGAGCGGCCGCGAGCGGCGTCCGCCGAGACCATGGCGGCGCCGAGCGCCCCGGAAACCGCCGCCGACTCCAGTCCCGCCGACTCCAGTCCCGCCGACGCCGTTCCCGCCGAGTCCGCCGAGACCCCGACCGACCCCCCGAGCGCCGATCCCGACGCCGATCCGGGCGTCGGCGGCGTCTGAGCCCTCGTCCATCGCCCGGTCCTCTCGTGCGGTGGCCGTCGCCCGGCTCACCATGAGGCGCTATGCTCGCTTCATGGTGAGCGACGGCCCCTCCACGCGCTCCAGTCCTTCGGCACCCCGCCTCCCGGGTGGTTTGCGACCTCCCCCCTTCCCTGCTCGCTGCTCGGCCCCTTCCCGGCGCTCCCCGCGCCGTGACCCTCGCCACCGCCTGAGACCACCCTGATCCCTGCTCCCGGGGTCCCGGTGGGCCCGATCGATCACCGAGGTGGTCGATGGTGGGCATCAGTGGAGCAAAATAGACAAAAGTGGAGAGTCGGTGATAGGCTGGTGGCTATAACACCTGGGGTGGGCGAGGTCTATGTTCCGGGGAAGTGCGCCAGCGAAAGTCGATGACAAAGGTCGTCTGAAGATCCCGACGGATTTCCGCCGGGTGCTCGAGGATCGCTTCGGCCCGGAACTCTTCGTCACGTCCATCCTGGGAGACAGCGCCCTGATCTACCCCCTGGCGGTTTGGGAGGAGATCGAGAACCGGCTCGCGGCTCTGCCCTCCACCGAGCCCAGCAAGCGCCGTTTTCTGCAGCGGGTGAGCTTTTACGGCCAACAGGTGTCCCTCGACGCCCAGGGTCGTTTCCTCATCCCGCAGATCCTGCGCGACAAGGCGGCGATGAGCGGCGACGTCGTCGTCAGCGCCCAGCTGGATCACTTGGTGGTGTGGAATCGCGAGCGCATCGAGCAACTGCTGGAAGAGGAGCCGTTCACCGAAGACGACCTCCGCATCCTGACGCAAGCCGGTATCTGAGGAGTCCTGTCCCTGAGCGAGGCAGACGGCGCGGTGCTCCATGTTCCGGTCCTGTTGGAGGAGACCCTGGCGTGGCTGGGGCCGTCCTTCGGGGGCCGGGATGGCCTGTTGGTGGATTGCACCGTCGGTTTGGGCGGACATGCCGAGGCGTTCCTGGAGCGCCACCCTCGAGCCCGGCTGGTGGGCGTCGACCGAGATCCCGAGGCGTTGCGGCGTAGCGCCGAGCGCCTGGCACCCTTTGCCGACCGGGTGCGGTGGATCGAGGGCAACTTCCACCGTCTGGACGAGCTCCTGGCGCAGCACGGTCTCGAGAGGCCGGCGGGGATCCTCGCCGACCTCGGGGTTTCGTCGATGCAGCTGGACCGGCCCGAGCGCGGGTTCAGCTTTCGCTTCGACGGACCCCTCGACATGCGTATGGGTGCCGACGGCCCGACCGCGGCGGACATCGTCAACCGCTACCCGGAGGCGGATTTGGAACGGATCTTCAGGGAGTACGGCGAAGAGCGGCAAGCCCGGCGTATCGCACGGGCCATCGTCGCGGAACGGGTGGATCGTCCGTTCGCCTCGACCGGCCAGCTCCGGGCGACGGTGATCCGGGCCAAGGGCGGTGCCGGTGGCCGCGAAGGGCGGGTCGATCCCGCCACGCGGACCTTCCAGGCGCTGCGCATCGAGGTCAACGAGGAACTGGCCGGGCTCGAGCG
>JAGQSE010000640.1 GCA_020439725.1 Acidobacteriota bacterium | reverse complement strand
TCGGCATCGCCCGCGCCCTGGCCACCGAGCCCGATCTCCTGATCGCCGACGAGCCGGTGTCGGCCCTCGACGTCTCGGTGCGGGCGCAGATCGTCAATCTGCTCTACGACCTCGGGCGGCGTCTGGGGCTGACCCTGCTGTTCATCGGCCACGACCTGGCGCTGGTCGAGCAGATCTCGGATCGCGTCGCGGTGCTCTACCTGGGGCGGGTGGTCGAGGTGGGGGAGCGCGGGCAGGTGTTCGCCGATCCCCGGCACCCGTACACGGTGTCGCTGCTGTCGGCGGTGCCGGTGGCGGACCCGGCGCGGCGCCGCGCGCGCATCGTGCTCCCCGGAGACCCGCCGAGCCCGGCGAATCCACCCGGTGGATGCCCCTTCCATCCCCGCTGTCCCATCGCCCGTCCGCGGTGTGCCGTCGAGGTGCCACGGCTCGAACCGGACGCGACGGGACATGCCGTGGCGTGTCATTATCCCGGCGAGCTGTCGCGGGAGGAACTCCCGCCGACTTCATGATTTGGAACAATTCAGTCCAGGGGACGTAGAGTGAATGACGGCGGGCCCATCCCGGTCCACACCTCAGACCCCGCCGATCCAACGTCCCAGCGAATCCATCGAGTTGAGGAGGTACGATTCATGAGCCTGACGTTGACGCGGGCCTCGGCCAGTCACCGCCTGGTCGCCCTGGCCCTGGCCGCTTCCGTCGTTTTTCCCGCCGCCGCCGAACAGATCGAGCTCAGCTCCCAGCCGGACACCGATTTGCCGCCCACCGAGCTGCGGTCCGACGATGCCAAGGTCTACCTCAGGCTCGACGAGGCCATCGAGATCGCCTTGCGGCGAAACCTGGCGCTGATCGCGCAACGGTTCGACCGCGCCCAGGCGGAGAAGGGCGTGCAGCAGGCCGCGGGCATCTTCGACTTCAACATCGCCGGCGACTTCTTCGCCCGGGACTCGACTTTTCCCACCGCGTCGCAGCTCGACGGCGCCACCGTCCGCGAGGACGCGGAGCAGAACTACGCGGTGACGCTGTCGCAGCTCACCCCCTTCGGCGGCACCGCCTCGCTCGAGCTGAGCAATGGCCGCTTCGAATCGAACAGCACCTTTCTCGATCTCAACCCCGAGTACAGCTCGGGATCGACCCTGGCCTTCCGCCAGCCTCTGCTCCGGGACTTCGGCGCCGACGTGACGCGCCGTGGCCTGCTCCTGGCGCGGACCGACCGCGCGATCAGCGCAGAGACCTTCGAGCAACAGGTCATCGGCACCGTCCAGGAGGTCGAGAACGCCTACTGGAGCCTGGTCCAGGCGCGCAAGCAGCTCGACGTTTCGACGCAGAGCCTCCAGCTCGCCCAGGAGCTTCACGAGCGCAACCGCATCCGCGTCGATGTGGGTACCCTGGCTCCCTTCGAGCTGGTCCAGAGCGAGGCCGGGATCGCCCGCCGCGAAGGCGACATCATCCGCGACAAGGCCGCCGTCGGTGACGCCGCCGACGCCCTCCTGCAGCTGCTCAACGTCGACGCGGGTTCCGCCTGGGACCTCGAGGTCGTGCCCGAGACCGAGCCCGATCCCGACGAGAAGGTCGACCTTTCGGTCCAGGAGGCCATCGACACCGCTCTCGAGAACCGCTCCGAGCTGCGCCGCGGCAAGCTCGAGGTCGACCGTCTGGGGATCGAGTCGCACTACTTCCGCAACCAGAAGAAGCCCCAGGTCGACCTCGATCTGCGCTACTCCTCGAGCGGTATCGGCTCGTCCTACGGCAACGCCAACTCGGACACCCTGGGGCTCGACTTCACCGGCTGGCGCGTCGGCGTCTCGGTGGCCATCCCCCTCCAGAACCGGACCGCCCGAGCCCAGAGCGCCATCGCCGACCTGGCTCTCGACCAGGGCAACGTTCGCCTGACCCAGACCGAACAGGAGGTGGTCACCGACGTCCGCAGCGCGGTCCGCCAGCTCGAGGCCGCGGCGCGCCAGGTGGATGCCGCCAGGGCCTCGCGGGTGGCCCAGGAGAAGAGTCTCGAAGCCGAACGCAAGCGCTTCGAGAACGGCATGTCGACCAGCTTCCAGGTCCTCCAGATCCAGGACGATCTGTCCTTGGCCCAGAGCGAAGAGGTCAGCGCCGTCACCAACTACCGCATCCGCCTCGCCGACTACTACCGCGCCATCGGCCGTCTGCTCGACAAGGAAGGCATCGAGATCGACAAAGACACCGAGGGCTGAGCCCGCCGCCAACGCGGTACGAGGCCCGACGCCGCCCGGCCCCCGAAGGGTTGGACGGCGCTCGGGCCTCGCTGCTTTTTGGAGCTGCTTTTTGGAGCTCGTCGGGCGGCGGTTTCCCCACGCTGGGCGGGAGGCCTGGCCCTCCGCCGGGTCCGCCACGGTCTACTGGAACTTGCAGGGGCCTTGCTGAACGGCTTGGTGGTGGTAGACGTTGCCTCCCGAGATGCCGATGCCGTTCTCGTGGGGACCGAAGCGTTCGTCCGGGATGCCGGTGGCGGCGCCGGCGCAGAGGAGCTTGAGGCAGCGGGGGTGACCGGGCCAGGACGTCGTGTCGAGGTCGTAGCCGCTCTTGCAGCGGATGGCGCAATCACACGGCGGTGCCGGGACGCGCTTGGTCAGAGACCAGTCCTTGGACCGCCGATCGAAGCTGTAGGTCGCCCGGAAGTCTCCATGGCCGTCGCGGCAGACCTTGTCCTGCTCTGCGGCGCTGAGGTTGAGGTGGCTCCAGATCGACGCGTCGAGGATCCGGTTGGCAAGGTACTTCCTGCAGGACTTCTCTCGGTCGCCCCAGACGCCGTCAGGGTGACCGGTGGCCATGCTCCACGTCTGCGGCGTGTAGTGTTGGTTGGTTCCGACCAGATGGACCGACGCGTCACAGACCCAGCTCCGGCGCAGGAGCCGCTGGTTCTCCTGCTGGGCCGCGGTGGGCTCGGCAGCCCGTGCGGGACCCTGGAGCGGCGGGTTCGGCTCGGTCCATGCGGCCGGAGCGAGCGCCGAAGCTCCGAGCAGGACGAGCAGAGAAAGGACGGGCCAGGTCGGACGGTGGCGCAGAGATCTCGAGTGCATGATGGTTCTCCTTGAGTAGGGGGTCGTTTCGAGGCTCCTATCCACCAAGAACGCCGGCACGGCGGAGATCGGGACAGGGTTGCCCCGTGTCCCGATTCATCGGCAGGTGGCGTTCCTTGTCAGCAGCGGCGGGGCGAGCGGTCGATCGGTTATCAGGAGAGGGCCAAGGCCCTGAACAGCCGGTGAGGCCCGAAGACGATCGCTCCGCGGGCCGTGATCGAAACAAGGAGGAGAACCATGGAGATTCGTCGTGCGGTGACCGGGATCACGAGTCTGGGGCTCGCGCTGGCGACGCTGGCGGCGGTTCAAGGGAGAGCGGGGGGCAAGGTAGCCCCGAACGTCCCGGCGGCGGGGCCGGTGCTCGAGGCTCGGTTCGTCAACGGCAGGCCCACGGATCGAGTGATCGTGCCGATGGAAGGCTGGCCTTTGACGCTGACGTTGAGGGCGAAGGAGGGGAGCCTGATGGGGCTCGAGAGCGGGATCTTCCCCTTCCCTCGAACCGGTCAGACGGGAAGCCTGGTGTTCTCGGTCTCCGGCTCGGCGCCGGCGGAGGGCGACGGCGGATCCGGCGGCACGCGGAAGGGCTCGGCGCCCGCCCCCGTGCGACTCGACTTCGAACCGGGCTGGAACCTACCCGAGGCGGGGGCTCGGCCCACGGACGGTGCCCCGCCGCGCCTCTGGACGATGGGTCTTGGAGACGGCTTCGAACCGGCCCCAGAGCTCGCCGTCGTCGGGCCGCCGCTGGGCTCGTCCAAGGACGGCTACGGCTATGGTCCCAACCCTCTCCTGCCCGGGTTGGTGCTGCTCGCCGACGCGGGCCCCGGCGTGGTGACCGACGAACGCTTCGAACGGCCCTCGCCACGCCGTGCCCGAAATCTCGCCGGCTTCTTTCAGAGCCTGGGCTACGAGCTGCGGGACGCCCGCGGTGCGACCACCCTCACCGCCC
>JAGQSE010000639.1 GCA_020439725.1 Acidobacteriota bacterium | reverse complement strand
TGCCGTGCCTCGATCCGCGGCACGGGCATCGCTTCCTTGTCCTCCTCGAGGATGCACAGGTCCGAGCCCAGGTGGAAGAGCTCGTTCTGCACCCGTGCCAGCGGCGCCGCGACTCGCTCGTCGAGCCCCGTCGCCAGCGCTACGCCGAGACACGAGTTGAGCTCGTCGACCGTGCCATAGGCGGCGATCCGCGGCGAGTCCTTGGGCACCCGCTGCCCACCACCCAACCCCGTCTCACCGCTGTCGCCGGTGCGCGTGTAGACCTTGGTAATCCTAGGCATCCCGTCCTCGTCTCCAGAGAGCCCCTGACTCTACCCCAGCGCTTCGAACGCCTCCAAACCCACGAAAATCGGGGACACGATACTCAATCCAAGATCTTGAATCGACGAGCCGGCAAGTGGACACTTCAACTGTCCACTTCTATACTGCTGCCATGAAGACCATCGGCGCCACGGAGTTCAAGCAGCGCTGCCTCGCGATCCTCGACCGGGTCGGGCCCGAGGGCCTGATCATCACCAAGCATGGCAAGCCTGTCGCCAGGCTGATGCCCATGGAGACCACGGGCTCGGCTCTGATCGGCAGTCTCGAGGGTAAGCTCGAGATCCGCGGCGACGTACTGTCAACGGGGTTGCGGTGGGATGCTCAATCTTGACACCCACATCCTCCTCCACGCGCTGACCGGATCCCTCCGGCCGGCCGAGGAGACGGTCCTTCGCTCCGCAT
Organism: Acidobacteriota bacterium; assembly: GCA_020439725.1. Lineage (GTDB taxonomy): Bacteria > Acidobacteriota > Thermoanaerobaculia > Multivoradales > JAHZIX01 > JAGQSE01. Next base: position 2,495 of record JAGQSE010000639.1, on the reverse strand, counting down.
CCTGGAGTATCTCGGCGATCGTGCTGTGGGAGATCTCCAAGCTCTTCCAGCTCGGTCGGATCTCGATGGGGCTCGACGACCCCGACTTCGCCCAGGTCATCGAGCGCCTTCACGTCTGGCCCATCGACCTCGACGTCTGCCGCGCCCTCGCTCAGCTCGACTTCACCAGTGACCCGGCGGACGAGATCATCGCCGCCACCAGCCTCGTCCACGGCGTGCCGCTGGTGACGCGCGACGGAGTCCTGCGAGCTTCGCGCCGCGTGCCCCTGGCGCTCTGATCTCGGAACCCCGGGCAGCTTCGGTTCAAAGCCGATGCTCGCTCTCGTTTTTGACCCGGCAAAAAACGTGCTTCGCATTACCATGCAAGCATCTTTGACTAGCTTGACACCGTCCATCGAGATCGTCACACTGTCGCCATGAATCTCAGGCTAGATCCTCGGTCCGGTGAGCGGCCGCCGTTGTCTTCGGAGGAGCGGGGATCGGTACTGATTCCAAAGCATCCGTCATTCTGGCGCCGGTTGTTCGCCTTCGCGGGGCCGGCCTATCTGGTCAGCGTCGGGTACATGGACCCGGGGAACTGGGCAACGGACATCGCCGCCGGAGCGAAGTTCGGCTACGCCCTGATCTGGGTCCTGCTGATGTCGAACATCATGGCGGTGCTGCTTCAGAGCCTGTCGGCGCGGCTGGGGATCGTCACGCAGATGGACCTGGCGCAGGTCTGCCGCTCGATGTTCGGCAAGAAGATCTCCTTCGCGCTGTGGATCCTGGCGGAGGTCGCCATCGCCGCCTGTGACCTGGCGGAGATCCTCGGCTCGGCCATCGGCTTGCAGCTCCTCTTCGGGCTGCCGCTCCTCGCCGGTGTGGTGATCACGGCCCTCGACACCTTCCTGCTGCTTTTCCTCCAAAGCCGCGGCGTGCGCATGATGGAGGCCTTCATCATCGTCCTGGTCGGGACCATCGGCGTCTCGCTGGGGATCGAGATCCTGCTGTCGAAGCCCCACTGGGGCGAGCTCGCCTCGGGCTTCGCACCGACGCTGCCCGGCGATGGCGCGCTCTACCTGGCCATCGGCATCCTCGGGGCGACCGTGATGCCGCACAACCTGTACCTGCATTCGGGGCTGGTGCAATCGCGGCGCATCGCGCGGGTGCCCGGCGGCATCCGCAACGGCATCCGCTTCAACATCATCGACTCGGTGGTGGCCCTGAACGGCGCGTTCTTCGTCAACGCGGCGCTCCTGGTGATGGCGGCGGCGACCTTCTACCGCGCCGGCTATCACGACGTCACCGAGATCCAGGACGCCTACCACCTGCTCGAGCCGATCCTCGGCGTCCACCTGGCGCCGGTGGCCTTCGCGGTGGCGTTGATCGCTTCGGGGCAGTCGTCGACAATCACCGGCACCCTCGCGGGACAGATCGTCATGGAGGGCTTCGTACGCATCCGGCTCAGACCGGTGGCGCGGCGGCTCCTGACCCGCGCGGTGGCGCTGGTGCCGGCGGTGGCGACGATCCTGTGGGCCGGCGAGGCGGCCACCGGCGATCTGCTGGTGCTGTCGCAGGTGGTGCTGTCGCTCCAGCTGTCCTTCGCGGTGATCCCGCTGATCCACGCGGTCTCCGACCGTCGCTGGATGGGTCAGTACGTGGTCGGGCGGACGATCCGGTGGGCGGCCTGGCTGGTCGCCGGAGTGATCGTGGCCCTCAACCTCCAGCTGGCCTATGAAGAGATCACCTCCTGGCTGCACGACGCCGGCGAGTGGTCCTGGCTGTTGTGGGGCACCGCGGTGCCACTGGCGCTGGGGCTGGTGGCGCTCCTCGGCGCGGTGACGATCATCCCCTTCGTCGAGCGGCTGCGGGGCGACGCGACGCCGGTGCAACAGGACGTCCACGGGCCCTTGACCCTCCCCGACGTCTCTCCGGCGGAAGCTCCCCGCCGCATCGCCGCGGCGGTGGACTTCTCCAACGCCGACGGCGCGGTGCTGTCGCAGGCGGTGGCACAGGCCCGCCATTCCCGGGGTGCCAAGGTGGTGCTGCTCCACGTGGTCGAATCGAGCGGCGCGCGGCTCCTGGGCGAGGAGCATCTCGACCGCGAAACCGAGAGCGACCAGGAACGGCTCGAGGCCTACGCCGCGGAGATGGAGGCGCAGGGGGTCGACGCGGAGTACGACCTGGGTTTCGGGGCGCCGGTGGAGGAGCTGGTGGGTCTTCTCGAGCGCCACAAGGCAGACCTGGTGATCCTCGGCAGCCACGGCCATGGCACCGTCGGCGACTTCATGCACGGCACCTCGGTGGAACGCCTGCGGCACCGCATCGCGATCCCGCTGTTGGTGGTCCCGGCGGAGCCGGAAGCGAGCGAATCGACGTAATGCCGTCAGCGGGGGCGCCGGAGCGGATTGGGTGACAGGGCGGGTTTGAAACCCGCCCCTACCTCGGAACAGGATGGCCAGGATGCGGGATCTATCGCTGGGTCCGGACGAGGGGCGGGTTTGAAACCCGCCCCT
>JAGQSE010000638.1 GCA_020439725.1 Acidobacteriota bacterium | reverse complement strand
GAGCAGGGCGACCAGATCGCGGCCATCATCGTGGAGCCGGTGGCCGGCAACATGGGCTGCGTGCCGCCCCGGCCGGGCTACCTCGAGCGCCTGCGCGCGCTCACCGAGCAGCACGGGATCGTGCTGGTCTTCGACGAGGTCATGACCGGCTTCCGCGTCGCTCCCGGTGGCGCCCAGGAGCTCTACCCGGTGCGCCCGGATCTGACGACCCTGGGCAAGGTGATCGGCGGCGGGCTGCCCATCGCGGCCTATGGCGGGCGTCGCGACCTGATGAGCCGCATCTCGCCGTCCGGGCCGGTCTATCAGGCCGGGACGCTGTCAGGAAATCCGCTGGCGGTGGCCGCGGGCCTGGCGGCGCTCCGCGAGCTCCGCCGCGACGACGGTGCCGCCTACCGGTGTTTGGAAACCGCCGGTTCAAGGTTCGAGACCGGTCTCCGCGAGGCCGCCGCCCGTCACGGCGTACCGTGTCAGGTGCTGCGCCGCGGCGGCATGCTCGGCTTCTTCCTGAGCTCCCGGCCGGTGTGGAACCTGGGTGACGTCGACGCCTCGGACCTCGAGGGTTTCAAACGTCTCTTCCACCGTCTCCTCGGCGCCGGCGTCCACCTGCCGCCGTCCCCCTACGAGGCCTTCTTCCTGTCGACGGCTCACGGTGAGGCGGAGATCGACCGCACCATCGAGGCCTTCGACCAGGCCTTCGCGGCGCTCTAGGCGAGCAGCTCGGGGTCCGGCGACCGGGGACACGCCCGACCACGAAGGACCGGGTGGGTCGAGACGCTGCTCTCAGGAGAAGAGCGCGATCCCCTTGTGCAGCGCCATGCTCAGACCGACACCGATCGAGATCAGGCCGACCGCGGTCTGAAGCGCGCGGTTGGCCCACGTCAGCCGCCGCGCGGTGGCGGCCAGGGGCAGCGAGATCACGGCCGAGAGCAGCATCATGCCGAGGATCGAGCCGAGCCCGAAGATCAGCACGTAGACGATGCCCGCGGCGCGCGACTCTAGGGTCGCCGCGACAAAGACCGTCAACGCCGCCGAGCCCGCGGCGCCATGGGTCAATCCCACGATGAGCGTCTTCCAGCTCCACGAGCCCGGGTGCGGGTGCGCGTGGTCATGATCGCTCTCTTTGTGGGGCACCACCTCGTCGCGATGGCTGTGGGCATGGAGATGGACCCGCCCGTCGTCATGGCCGTGGGCGTGGATGTGTACCCGATCGCGCCAGAGCCGGTAGAGCACCTGCGAACCGAGAGCAATGAGCAGGAGCCCGACGGCGAGCTCGGCGTAGGTCTCGAAGGCGGTGGGCAGGCCCCAGGGCGAGAACAGCACCAGACCGCTGATCACCAGCAGCGCCAGGGTGTGACCGACGCCCCAGATAGCGCCGCGCAGAGTCATCTCGCGCAGCCCCCGCTTGCGGCTGACCAGCGCCGACACGGCCGCCAGATGGTCCGCCTCGAAGGCGTGCTGCAGACCGACCACGAAACCGAGGAGCAGGATGGAGGTCAGCATCTTCGGGCCCTCCCGGACCCCACGAGGCGACTAGGCGAAAGCGCTCTCGGGGACCTTGGCCACGGCGGCCTCGATCCACTGGTACCAGGCGTCGAGGCCTTCGCCGGTCTTGGCGGAGACCTGGAGCACCTCGATGTCGGGGTTGACCTGCCGCGCGTAGGCGAGCGCACGCTCGACGTCGAAATCGACGTGGGGCAGAAGGTCGATCTTGTTGAGCAGCATCAGCTTCGAGGCCTGGAACATGTGCGGGTACTTGGCCGGCTTGTCCTCGCCCTCGGTGACCGAGAGGATCGCCACCTTGCACGCCTCGCCGAGATCGAAGAGGGCCGGACAGACCAGATTGCCAACGTTCTCGATCATCACCACCGAGCCCGGTGCCGGGCGTAGCTCGCGGAGCGCGCGCATCACCATGTCGGCCTCCAGGTGGCAGCCGGTGCCGGTGTTGACCTGGACGGCCCTGGCGCCGGTGGCCTGGATGCGCTGGGCGTCGAAAAGGGTCTGCTGATCGCCCTCGATGACCGAGATGGCGCGGCGCTGCCCGAGCTCACGGATGGTGCGTTCGAGGAGCGAGGTCTTCCCCGCCCCCGGTGAGCTCACCAGGTTGAGGGCCAGCACCTCGCGCCCGGCGAGCCACGCCCGGTTCCGCGCCGCCAGCGCGTCGTTCTTGGCCAGCACCGCGGTCTCGAGCCGCACCACCTCGCCGTGGTCGTGAGAGTGATCGTGGCTGTGCCCGTGGTCGTGGGAGTGCGGATGGTCGTGGGAGTGATCGTGACCGTGGGCGTGGCCCTCGTGCCGATGCCCTTCGTGGGAATGCCCCTCGTGAGGATGCCCCTCATGGACGTGCCCTTCGTGGACATGAGAGTGCTCGCCCGTCTCGAGGTTGGTCACCGTCGCCTTGACACCGTCCGAACAGCCGCAGGTTCCGCACATCAGGCCGCCTCCAATTCCATCTCTTTGATGTTGAGCTCATCGCCGGCGAGGCGTTCGAGGTGACGGGAGCCGCAGAGGCAAGTTCCCACCGGTCCTTCGAGGTCGACGTCGCGACCGCAGTCTCGACATCGCGCCCGGCCGGGGATCTCGACGATCTCGAGCTCGGCCCCCTCGAGCACGGTGCCACGAGCGACGACGTCGAAGCAGAAGCGCACCGCCTCGGGGATCACCGCCGAGAGCTTGCCGATCTCGAGCCGCACGCGGCGCACCCGCCTCTCGCCGGCGTGCTCGGCGACGATGGCGACGACGTTGCGGGTGATGCTCATCTCGTGCACG
>JAGQSE010000637.1 GCA_020439725.1 Acidobacteriota bacterium | reverse complement strand
CGCGGTGCTCGAGGCCCTGGGCCGCGTGTGGGGCGCCGGCCTCGCCATCGATTGGCGCGCGCTCCACGAGACGCGCCGGCTCAAGGTGCGGCTGCCGCTCTATCCGTTCGCCCGGCGCCGCTTCTGGATCGAACCCGGCGAGGCCCCGAAGGTCCGACGCGCACCGCTGGCCAAGATCGAGGATCCGGAGGGCTGGTTCCTGGTGCCCGCCTGGCGGCCCGCGCCGGCGCCGCCGCGCCGCGCCGATGCGCCCGCCACCTGGCTGCTGGTCGAGGACACCGGCGGTACCGTCGCCGCCGCTGCCGAGGTCCTCGAAGCCGCCGGCCGACACGTCCTTCGTGTTCGTAGCGGCGGGGGCGGAACGCCGGTGGAGGAGCGCTCCGGGCGCTTCGCCTTCGACCTCGCCTCGGAAGCCGGCTGGCGCGCCCTCGGCGAGCTCCTCGCCGAGCGTGGCCAGCTCCCCGGCGCCGTCGTCCACGGCATCCTGGCGGATCCACGGACCGAGGTGCCGGCGGACTTCGACGGCGTCCAGACCCAGGGCTTCTTCTCGCTTCTCGAGCTCCTTCGCGGACTCGGCCCGCTGCTCGCCGGCGACGACGGTGTCGAGCTGTGGCTCGCCACCGCCGGTGCCGTGGCGGTGGGCCCCGGTGACGTGCCGGACCCGGCGCGGGCGACGCTCCACGGCCTGGCGCGGGTGCTGCCCCAGGAGCACCCTGGCCTGCGTTGCCGGGTGGTCGATCTCGAACCGGGTCTCGAAGCCGGTGCCGCCGGGAGCCTGCTGGCCCGAGAGCTCCTCGCTGCCGGTGACGATGAGCGGGTGGCGATCCGCGCCGGCCGTCGCTGGTTGCCGGTCTTCGAGCCGGCGGCGCTCGGCGAGACGCCGGACGAGGACGTACTCGCGACCGGTGGCGTCTACCTCTTGACCGGCGGTCTCCAGGGCAACGGCTACGCCCTCGCCCGCCGGCTGGCGGAGGAGCTCGAGGCGCGGCTGGTGCTCCTCGAGCCGTCGGCGCCGGCGTCCGGAAGCGTGGCGGAAGGCCGGGTCGCGGAGCTCTCGAAGCTCGGCGGCGGGGTCGAGGTCTTCACCGCACGGCTCGACGACGCCGCCGAGGTCGAGAAGGCGGTCGCCGCTGCGGCGGCGTGGCGGGGGCGCCTCGACGGTGTGATCCACGCCGCCGGCACCGACGGCAAACGCACCTTCCGCGCACTGCGCGAGACCGGTCGCGAGGAGGCCGGGTGGCACTTCGGTCCCCGCGCCAAGGGTACGGAGGCCCTCGCCCGGGCCCTCGACCTCTTGCCCGAGGAGCAGCACCCGCGTTTCGTGCTGCTGCTGTCCTCCCTCGCCTCCGAGCTCGGTGGCCTGGCCTATGGCGCCTACGCCGCCGCCAACGCCTATCTCGACGCCTTCGCCGCGGCGCGCTCCGCCACCGGTGACGACCGCTACCTGGCCCTCGGCTGGGACGTCTGGGAGCTCGAGGGCGAGGAACGTCAGATCACCGCCTTGCGTCCCGAGCTGGCGGCCCTCGCCATGACCCCCGACGAGGGCTGGCGGGCCTTCCGCCGCGCCCTCGCCGGCGCCGGC
>JAGQSE010000636.1 GCA_020439725.1 Acidobacteriota bacterium | reverse complement strand
CCGGCCCACAGTGCCGACCAGGCCGTCTCCTCGGCTCCGGCCCAGACCGCGAACTCCAGCACCACCGACGTGGCCTTGCCCGCGGACCTGATCGCCAAGCCGACCCTCGACCCCAAGGCCCTCGATGCGATGCGCCTCGATGCGCTGTTCTCGGGCAGCTCGATGGAGCCGGTCTGCCATCCGTCGGGTTGTCCCGCGGTGCCCTGCCCCTATCAGTACCCGCACTGCGTCTGGGCCGGCTGCTGCGGCTAGAGCCCTAAAACGTCCCCGGACGGCTCGCACCGGCCTCGCTGGTGCGGGTCGTCCACCCCGCCCGAACCCCCGTCCAAGCTCCGCCGGCTACTCGAGCGCCGCCAGACCGGTACGCCACGCCCAGGCGACGATCTCCGGTTGGCCGTGGAGATCGAGCTTGGAGTAGACGCTGGCCAGGTGGTTCCGGACGGTGCGCACCGAGATCCCCAGCTGGTCACCGATCTCCGCCACCGAACGCCCTCGGGCCAGACAGCGAACCACCTCGACCTCCTTGGGGGTCAGCGGGTCGAGCCACGCCTGTTGGAGCTCTTCCGCCACCTCGCGGCTGAGCCAGCCGCGGCGACCACCGGCGGCTCCCCGGATCGCCTCGACGATGACCGCCGCCGGCTCGTCCTTGAGCAGGTAGCCGTGGGCGCCGGCTTCGACGGCGGCCTTGACGTAGGCCTCGTGGTGATGAGCGCTCAAGATCAACGCGGTCACCGGCGGATCGAGGGCCAAGAGAGCACCCACGACCTCGAGTCCGCTTCTTCCGGGAAGCTGGAGATCGACCACGGCGACGTCGGGACGAAGCCGCCGGGCCAGGTCGAGGGCCGTCTCGCCATCGGCGGCCTCCGCCACCACCGACAGATCCGCCTCGTCGCCGAGGGCCGCCGCCAGACCTTGCCGAAAGACCGGGTGATCCTCGACCAGGAGCACCCGCACCGGGCTCTCGCGTTCTCGCCCATCCGCCCCAGCCGTCCTCGAGACCTTCGCGTCAGCCGGCATCGTTCCTCCTTTCTTCGGTGGAGAGCTGCTCACCCGATCCGCCGAGCACGGGCAGCACCGCCTCGACGGAGGTGCCCTGCCCCGGCCGCGAGCGCACCTCGAGGCGACCGCCCAGGGCGTCGACCCGCTCGTCCATGCCGAGGAGTCCGAGATGCCCACGGCGCGCCAGATCGAGCCAGCGCTCGGGCAGTGAAAAGCCCCGGCCGTCGTCTCGGACCGCGAGGCGCACCCGCGCCGGTTTCGACCCGGGTAAACGCTCGAGATCCACCTCGACCCGATGGGGCGCGGCGTGCCGGAGCGCGTTGAGCAGCGCCTCCCGGAGGACCCGAAACAGCGTCAGCCGCACGTCCGGACCGAGATCGTCCCCCGTGCCAGGGCCCCCCAGCCGCAGATCGAGGGCGATCTCGACCTCCGGATGCTCGCGCCGCACCTCCTCCACCTGCTCTCGGATCGCCGCTTCGAGACCGAGGAGCTGGAGCACCGGGGAGCGCAGGCGGGTGCACACCGCGCGCAGCTCCGCGACCAGCGAGCCCAAACCATCGCGCCAACCGCCGGGTACGCGGTCTTCCCGGCTGGCCGCCAGCTGGAGTGCGTGAAGATGCTGGAGCGGACCGTCGTGGAGGTCCTGGGCGAGGCGCAGCCGCTCGGCGTCGCGGGCGGCGAGCAGACGGCGGCGCACCTCGATGGCCTCCTCCCGCTGTCGTTCGAGGCGACGGAGGCGACGGCGCGAGGCCGCCTCGACGCCCCAGGCGAGGAGCGCCACGACCAGGACGCCACCGGCCGCGTGCACCGCCCGCCGTTCCAAGAAGGTGGGTCTCGCGTCGAGGAGCAGACGGGCGGCGCCCTGGCTTTCGACCCCGTGATCGCTCAGGACGGCGACCTCGAAGACGTGACGTCCCGGTGCCACCCGATTGAAGCGCGCCTCGCGCTGGGTACCGGCGTCGAGCCACGGCGCCGAGCCGCTGGCCGGATCGAAGCGGACGGCGAACCGGTCGCGCTCCGGATCCGAGGAGCCGAGCGCCGCGAAGGTCACGGTCCAGGCGCGCTCGTCGGGCTCGAGCTCGAGGACCTCTCCGGTCTCGGCCAACCGATGGAGGCGGCTCGGGGAGAGCTCACGCCGGTCTGTGGCGAAGCGGGTGAACGTCACCGGTGGCGAGGGAAGCGGGGAGATGACGCCGCCATCGGTCTCGAAGTCTCCGGGCCGGAAGGCGTTGAAGCCGAGGACACCGCCGAAGAAGATCTCGCCGCCGGATCCCACCACCGCGGCGCCGACGTTGAACTCCTCGGCCTGCAGACCGTCGCGGGCGTGAAAGCGCGCCGACCGCCCGCTTTCGGGGTCGTAATGCCACAGGCCATGGTTGCTGCTCGCCCACAGGTGCCCCCGCTCATCTTCGAGTAGCCCGAAGACGACGCTTCCGGCGAAGGTCTCGATCCGCTCGAAGTCCGCGGCTCCGGGCTGGAGGACGTCGAGCCCTCCCGCGCTCCCCACCCACACCCGGCCCGCCGCATCGCGGTGGATCGCCGCCACCTGGTCACTCGACAGCGAAGCCTGATCCGCCGGATCGTGACGATAGACCCGAGCTTTGCCGGTGACGAGGTCGAGGCGAGTGACCCCAGCGCTCCAGGTCCCCGCCCACAGGGCGTCGAAACCTCCCTCGACACCGCGCTCGGGCGCGAGACAGAGCACCACGTTGTCACCGAGGGACGCCGGATCGTCGGCGTCATGGGCGTAGACCACGACCGATCCGTCGTGGCGCAGATGACGGAGCCCCTTGCCCCACGCCGCCACCCACAGGCCCCTAGCGCCGTCGTCGAGCAATGCCCGGATGCTGCGCTGCCCGTCGACGCTGAGCTGCTGGAACCGGCCCGTGGCCGGCTCGACGCGATAGACCCCGCCGCTCACGGTCCCGACGAGCAAGCTCCCGTCACCGCCGCCGGCGAGGGCCGAAATGCGGCTCGAATCGAGGGCGTCGGGTCGACCGTCGCCGGCGACCCAGTGGCGTGCGGTTCCGGTCCCACGGTCGAGGGCGAAGAGACCCCGGTCGCGGGTCCCGACCCAGACCTCGCCGTCGTCGCCGGGCCACAGCGCAAAGACGCTCTTGAGCTGTTCGTCGCCGGCTTCGGTCCGGGCCTCGCGCCAGCGCCCGAAGCGGCGCCGGAGCCGAGGCAGCCGCGCGACACCGCCCTGCTCGAGACCTACCCACAGCGTCCCCGAGCGGTCTTCGAAAAGGCTCCGGACGACGTCGGTGGCGAGGCTCTCGGAGTCGAAGGGGCGGCTGCGGAAGCGGGTCGCTTGACCCGTCGCCGGGTCGAGACGCACCAGACCGCCCGCCTCGGTCCCGACCCACACCAGTCCCTCGCGATCCTCGAGCACCGTTTCGACCACTTCCCCCGGAAGGTAGCGCGCCACCACCTCGCCGCGCTCCGGATCGAGACGATCGAGCCCTCCCCGGCTCGCCACCCAAAGCTCACCGTCGCGAGACACCAGGACGTGGGTCAACCGTGTCTCACTCAACCGGTTCGCGCCGGAATCTGCGATGCGCTCGAAACACGTCTCCCCGACCTGACGACGGTAGAGGCCGTCCCCCGTCGCCACCCACAACCGTCCGGTCCCGTCGACCGCCAAGCCGTTGACGTTGCCCGAGGCGATGGCGCACGACTCGTCGGGATCCTGCGGAAAGCGCTCGAAGACCGCCTGGGGCCCCACCGAGACGGCGTCACGCAGACGCACGAGCCCTCGGCTCCGGGTCCCCGCCCACAAATCTCCGGAACCATCGAGGGCGAGCGAGAGCACCAGGTCCTCGGGGAGGCTCCGCGGGTCGCCCTCGTCGTGGTGGAAGCTCCGAAAGGTCTCGGTCTCCGGATCGAAACGAGCCAGCCCACCGCCCTCGGTGCCCAGCCACAACCGACCGGCGGAGTCCTCGACGATGGCGTGGACGAAGTGGCCGTGGAGCGCTTCCGGATCGCTCCGGGGGCCCACCGAGAACACCCGAAAGCCCTGCCCGTCCCAGCGGTTGAGCCCATCCTCGGTGCCCAGCCACAAGAACCCGAGGCGGTCCTCCGCCAGCGCGAAGACCGAGCTCTGCGAAAGGCCGTCCTCGGTCGAGAGCCCCGAAAAGGCGAGATCCGGCCCCCCTTCCGCACCGATCACGGGCCCCACCCAAAGGAACCCGAGCAGCGCCACCCCGAGCGATCTCAGCAGATTGCCAGCCGCGAATTCGCGCGCATGCTGCATCTGCGAACGATACACCGCGGCGAATCCGCCCGCGCGGCACGGGAGCAACCGGCTACTCCACCGTGTACGTCACCCCCGACGTCCGCCCGAGGTCGTCGGTGACGACCAGGCGGTGCTCGCCGCGGTGGGGCTCGACGAGGAGAGGGTCCTGGGGCTCGGAGCTGCCGAGCAGGACGCCGTCCTGGTACCAGTAGAGCCGTCGTACTTCGGGCTCGGCGCGGGCGACGAGGGAGAGGCGCTGGTCGCGGAGGGGAGCCTCGCGGCGCAGGCGGTAGGGGGTGGCGGGGTCGGGGGAGAGGATCGCCGGGCCGCGATCGCCGGCGGCGCCGGTACAGTCCGCGGCGAAGACCGGTGCGTTGGGGACGTCCTGGCCGCGCGAGCGCCACCAGGCGGTGAGCTCGGCGGGGAAGACCGTGTAGTCGACCCAGGTACGGCGCCGGCCCTCGATACAGCTGCCGTCGAGGAGCTCGCCTGTCCGCGCGTCGGCGAGGGCGCGGCGATGATAGGTGCACACCGGCAGCTGGGTGCGGCCGGGCAACGCAGCGATCTTGATGCGGTGCGGGCAGTGGGGGCCCGGCCGCTGGTGCGACAGCAAGCAGACCTCGATCTCGCCGAGGCGCAGGTACGGTGGCTCGGCGGGATCGGTGCCCCCGGGGTCGAGAGCGCGGAAGAGGTCGAAGAGGAGCGGCGCGGCATGTCCCGCTCCCGAGATGCCGTGCCGCGCACGACCGTCGAAGTTGCCCACCCAGACACCGACGGTCAGTCGCCGCGAATAGCCCACCGCCCAGGCGTCGCGGTGACCGTAGGAGGTCCCGGTCTTCCACGCCACCGCCGGGGCGTTGCGCGTCAGCTGCCAGGCGCCGGCGAGGTGCGGCCGCTCGACCTTGAGCAACAGCTCGGTCACCCACCAGGCCGCCTCCTCGGACATCAGACGCTCGCCGCCGGGCTCGTTCCGGGCGTCCGCGGACCAGGTCACCGGTCGCGACAGCCCGTCGTCGGCGAGGGCGGTGTAGAGCTGGACGAGCTCGAAGAGCGTCATCTCGCCCGAGCCGAGGATCAGCGGCAGACCATAGCGCCCCGCCGGCCGGTCGAGGGACTTCGCACCGCCGTGCTGGAGGAGCTCCAAGAAGGGCTGGACCCCGACGCTCGCCAGGAGCCGCACCGCCGGTGCATTGAGCGACTCGAGGAGCGCCTGCTGCGCCTCCACCCGGCCGCGGTAAAGCCCGTCGTAGTTCTCGGCCACGTAGCCGGCAAAGTCAGTGGGGATGTCGAGGAGATAGGTGGCGGGAACCACCTTGCCACCGTCGAAGGCGGCGCCGTAGAGGAAGGGCTTCAAGGTCGAGCCCGGCGAACGCTTCGCCAGGACGCCGTCGACCTGTCCCTGGTAGCGGTCCTCGCCAAAACCCGCGGATCCGACCCAGGCGAGCACCTGCCGCGTCGCGTTGTCGACCACCAGCACCGCACCGTTGTCGATGCCTTCGGGTCGCAACCGGCCGATGTGGGCGGCGAGCTTGGCCTCGGCGATCGTCTGCATCCCGCGATCGAGCGAGGTGCGGATCCGCGCCCCCTCACGCCGGCCCCCGAGCGAAGCGACGTAGCGGGCGAAATGCGGCGCCGCGAAGGGCACCGGCCGGCGCGCCGCGGGCACCGGGACGCGGAGCGCCTCCGCCACCGCCTGCTCCGAGAAGGTGCCGCGATCGGCGAGCTGGCGGAGCACCGTGTCGCGGGCTTGCCGCGCCGCCTCCGGGTGCTGCGCCGGATCGAAGGCCGTGGGCGACCGAGGCAACGCCACCAACAGCGCGATCTCCCCCAGCGCCAATCGGTCGACGGGCTTGCCGAAGTAGAAGCGCGCAGCGGCACCGACGCCCTCGAGGTTGCCACCGTAAGGTGCCAGGTTGAGGTAGAGCTCTAGCAGCTCGCGTTTCGAGAAGCGCCGCTCGAGCTGGAGCGCGCGGAAGGCCTCGCTCAGCTTCGATCCGAGGGTGCGCGGTGCCGGGTCCGCCATGCGAGCGATCTGCATGGAGAGCGTCGAGGCGCCGGAGACCACCCGCCGGGCGCGCAGGTTGTCGAAGGCCGCCCGCGCCACCGCCACCGGGTCGACGCCGGGGTGCTCGTAAAACCGCTGGTCCTCGGAGGCGATGATGGCGCGGCGGAGCTCCTCGGGCATCTCGTCGTAGGTCACCGGCAGCCGCCAGCGCTGGTCCGACGGGAGGAAGAGCCGGAGCGCCTCGCCCTCTCGGTCCTCAACCACCGTCGCCGCGGGGCGCTCGAGGCGTCCGAAGGGGAAGGGGAAGAGGTGATCGAGGACCACGAAGCCCCCGATGCCCGTCACCACGGCGCCGGCGAGACCGAGACCCGCGCGGCGGAGCCAGACCATCCGGCGGGACCTCGTCTTCGCCCCGGCCGGAGC
>JAGQSE010000635.1:2766-5332 GCA_020439725.1 Acidobacteriota bacterium | reverse complement strand
GCCCGCCGCCAGGAACTCCTGGTAGCTGCGGTGGGGGAACCGGTAGACGCTCTCGCTCTCACCGATCAGGATCCCCGAGCGTTGGTGCAGATAGCGCATGATCTCGTCGTAATCGACGACTTTGGTGATCCCAAACGCCTTCCGGGCCAGGCTCAGCTCGCGCCACACCTCCTCGCTCCGGATCTCCGCGCCATGCTGCGCGTCGACACCGCGGCTGCGATGGACCTCGTAGGCGAGCTTCTCGAGCGCCTGGCGGATCTGAGCCACGGTCATCCCCAGGAGCTCCGAGGGCTTCCGTCCCTGGCGCGTCTCGTTCCAGCGGTCGAACAGCAGCTCGACGGTCCGCTCGTAGAGCACTGCCCGGCCACCAGGAGGCAGGCTGCCACCGCTCGCCGCATGGAGCGCGGCGAGCATGGTCAGAAGCAGCGGCCGCTCCGCGAGCGGCTCGAGGTAGTCGGAGGTCCGGAGACGCTCGATGAGGTCGGCGGCCAGAGCCTGCTGCCGCTCCTCGTCGATCTCGAGCTCACCACGCTGCACCAGCAGCGCGTACCAGGCCCGCACGAAGGTCGCCTGCTGCTCTCGGTCGAAGGGCGCGAGCTCGACGCTCGCAAAGCCAGCCTTGTCGAGACGCCACGGGCTCGTCGCCTCGTAGGCGTAGGGCCGGCTGGTCACCAGCACACGAGCCTTGGTGTGTGTTCGCACGAACCCTGCAACGACCTGCTGAATCCGCTCACGCGTCTCGTCAGCTCCGGGGGTCTCGTCGAGCCCATCGAGCACGACCACAACGCCATTGAGCTCCTCAAGAGCCTTCCTGACCACTCGATCAAAGCGACCGGCCGCAGGGCAGAGCGAGACCAGGTAGCTCACCAGATGCTCCGCTTCCCCTTCGACACCGGGAACCGGGAAGTGGTCCGAAGCGACGAAATGCCGAAGCTCTACGAAGAAGGGTAACGGCACGCCGTGGGGCCAGGGCTCGAAGCCATCTCCACCTTCGCGGTTGAGCGTCGCCAGGTTCGCCTCGGGACGCCCCAAGGCCGCGCCGAGCAGGCTGAGGACGAGGTGCCGGCCGAAGGTGCTCTTGCCGCTCCCCGGTGCTCCGACCAGCACCAGGTGGCGATTGGCCGCCACGGCTTCGAGGGCGCGGCAGCGGCGGGAGGTAGGTTGCGCCCACGGGCGTTCCTTTCGAGCTTCCTCGTAGCTCCGCGCAACATGCTCGAGCAATGCGTCCAGATACTCTCGATCCCCGGGCATTGAGGTCGACGGTCCGGTAGCCTCCTCTTCCGGCCCACCCTTCCCGTGCTCGAGCCTGCCGGCCGAAAGCCGGCCCTGCGTCCGCTCCTGACCGAAAAAGACGCTCTCCTCGACATCGAGCGACGTGTAGACCTCGGTCAGCAGCAGCTCTGTGTCCGCCGGGCCCGCCCCCAGCGCCAGGGTCGGCAGCACCAGGAGCTTGCCCCACTGCGCCCGCCGATAGGCGTCGAGGGCCTCCCCCGGAGGATCGGTGTCGATCACTCGGGGCGGTGGCACCAGATCCCCGAAGTGGCGCTCGATGAGTGGTTGGCGCCCTGCCAGGAACTCACAGAAATCATCCCAGGCGAAGACCGTGACCTCGTCGAAGGAGCTACTCTCGAAGAGCTCGCGGGCCCAGCCCTGGACCTTGGTGCTCCGCTTGGCGGTAGTGGCGATGACATAGCGGGCCAGCCGCGGATTGAAGCCCTCCGCCTCGGCGACTTCCTCTTTCATCACCGCCCGGGTCAGCTGTTTGCCCAGTTCCTTCTCCTTGCACTGGACCCCGAACCATCGGCCATCGGGAAGCCGGCCAAATAGGTCGACGCCGTCCTGGGTCTCTCCGCTGCTCCCGTGTCTGAGGATCGTCTCGCAGCTGTAGAGCTCGGCGAAAACATCGCGGCAGAGGTCTTCGAAGGACTGCCAGTCGCGGGGAGGTGGGAGCCGGTGGACCTTGGGCATGATGATTCCTGAGGACGGTGGCTGAAGGTTCTTGCCGTGTCCGCGCTTCGGCCAACCGAAGGGAGCGGAGCTCTAGGCGGCGCTTGCGCCAGCCGATGCACCGAATTGGTCGATTCAATCTGATCCAGAACAACCGAAATTGTACCGTAGCCACCTTGCTCACGCGCTCAAGAAGTACTGAGAAGCGATGTCCGTCATTCCCGCGCACGCGGGAATGACGGAAGCCAGCTGAGCGGTCCTCAGGGAATTCATGGACACGATACAGGACTACGCAAATCTCTGAAATCAAAGGATTTGTGCAATTGAGTATCGTGTCCCCCAAAATTCAAACGGATGGATTACTACTCGAAATTCGGGGACACGATACGGAATTGCCCAAACATCTGAAAGTAAAGGGCTTTTCGAATTGTGTATCGTGTCCCCGAATTCTGGACCGCTCAGGCCGTCTGCAGCTGCAAGCCCTCGGCTTCCTCCGACGTCGCCAGCGCGGCGATGTGGAGGCATAGACCCACGAAGCCACCGACCGCCACGGCGCCCAGGAGCCACAGCCACAGGGCGCCACCGACTAGACCGCCCTGGGTCGCGAAGGGGATGACCA